>JANWZO010000013.1 GCA_025054615.1 Kiritimatiellia bacterium | reverse complement strand
GAATATTCGCGCCAGAGGGCAGCTACTCGTTTGCGTATTTTTCCAGCAGGTTTCTGACTCTGGTGTGCCCGAATGGCTAGAAGGAGAAGCGAGGTAAGATCTCCACACGCGACTGTCGAATGTGATCTCCCAAAAAGAGGCTGGCTATCGTGCTTTTGATTGATAGTCGGTGCAAGGAGGGAGGCTAGGCGGATGAAGGTAGCGTGGAGCAGGAGGGATCGCAGCGGACAAGAAGCAAGAAGAAGGAAGATCCAAAGTGGCGGAGGGGGTGGGATTCGAACCCACGGAGGGCCGGTTAGACCCTCAACGGTTTTCAAGACCGCCGCCTTAAACCGCTCAGCCACCCCTCCGGCGGATTCAGGGAAATCCGGCGGCGCCGCATCCCGCGCGCTGCATCAGCATGGGCTGAAATGGTCGGGCCGACGAGATTTGAACTCGTGACCTCTTGCACCCCAAGCAAGCGCTCTACCAGGCTGAGCCACGGCCCGAATCAGCAAAAGACTATCACCCGGAAACGGCCCGTCAATCACCGCATCAGAAGGACGCGTTACGATCAACGCCCCTCAAGTCCCGGAATCATCGGCGCGCTCTCCCAGGATTGGGGCGCATTCCACGGAATCGACGACTCGGCATACGGATCGGTAGTTGCACATCCAGCCGTCAGGATCGCCAAAATTCCGGCGAGCGCCATCCCTGCGAGAACTCGCATCCCGCCTTTCCCTCAAATCGGCCAAACGCTCGGAGGGGCCGAATAAAAATGAATCTCCCAGATCTGAAGCACGAGCACGGCCACCAGGCAGAGAAACGCGAAGATGGCCAGAATGGCCTGTACTTTATTGGACAGCAACGAAGTCGCCCTCCTGAATTTGGGCTTGCGCCCACTCCGTCCGGATATCCGCAATGGCCAAATCGCGGGTCACCCCACTGATTGTGACCTTTCCAATCAACTGGTCGCCGCGGTGGACAAGCATTTCGGCATTCGGGACGACACCGACGCGGCTGCCGATGTCGAGTACGACAAAATTCCATTCGCGGTTCACCACCAGCACACGGCCGTGAAGGCCCTTGGGCAATGGGCGGACCATCCCCGGGCCGCCGAGTTGCGCCTCCAGTTCAGCAATGGTCTGCTCGAGCGTGAGAATCTTGTCCTTCTGGTCCTGCAGATCATCCTCGAGTTTCGTGATCTGGTTGTTCAGCTCGTCGACCTGCATCTGCAGGTCGGCCTTCTCACGGTCCAACGTCTCGATCTGCTCACGCTGCCGCGCAATTTCCGCGTTTCGCTCGGCCAGCGTCTGATTCAACTGCGCGATTTCGTTGCGGGCGTCGGCAAGCTCCTGGCGCGTCTGGGCGAGTTGATTTTTCGTGTCGGCGAGTTCGTCAGACGTGCGTTTCAAATCGGCATAGGTATCGTTCAGCTCTCGGTATCGCTGCTGCGCGAGGTTGCTGAATTTTTGGAGTTCCGTGTCCATTACCTCGCGGGGATTTTCAAGATTTTCGTAGATCATCAGCCGGTTGCGGTCGATGGACACCCCGAGGTCGCGAATGAACGGATCTTCGCCCCGGCTCAAGGCGGCAGCGACACTCGCCACTGAATTTTCCAATTTCTGTGTGCGCCCTTTCAGCATTTCACGCATGGTGAACAGCCAAATGCCAAGCGAGAGCGCCGCAATGCTGAGGAGGAGGTTGAGGATGATGAAGACTTTCAACGCTTTGGCCATAATTTTCTCCTCGCGCCAGAAGTTTGTCCGATACGCATTAGAGACTAGCCGGCTGCGGCAAAAGGTGTCAAACCCAAAGACGGGCCGCCACGGAACGCGGATTCGCTTGCCCGCCGCCGGCCCGCCGATAACATGACGTCATGCATGCCCGGGCATTTTCCCACGCGGCGCTTACCATCGCGGGATCCGACAGCGGCGGCGGCGCGGGGCTTCAGGCCGACCTGAAAACATTTTCAGCGCTCGGCGTCTTCGGCGCCAGCGCGGTCACTTGCATCACGGCCCAAAACCCCGCCGGTGTCTCCGCCGTCGCGGCGATTGAGCCCCGCATCGTCAAAGAACAAATCCGCAAGGTATGCGAGGCATTTCCAATCGCGGCGGCAAAAACCGGCATGCTCTACTCGGCGGACATCATTCGCGCCGTTGCGGAAGCCGACCTCGAATTCGGAATTCCTGTGCTGGTGGTCGATCCGGTGATGGTCGCAGCCTCTGGCGCGCGACTTCTACAATCCGACGCGGTCGCGGCCCTGTGCGACCATCTGCTTCCAGCGGCTCGGGTTGTCACCCCCAATCTGCATGAGGCGGAGATCCTGACCGGCCGGAGCATCTCCACCCTGTCGGACCTTCGCGCGGCGGCTCGCGAGATTGGCGAGAAATTCGACGTCGCCTGCATCTTGAAAGGAGGTCACCTCGGCGGCGACTCGGTCGTCGACGTCCTGTTTGATGAAGGCGAGGAGATTCTTTTCGAAGGACCGAGGATCCAGGCCCACGAGACGCACGGCTGCGGCTGCGCCTTTTCTGCCGCCGTGACGGCCTATCTGGCAAAGGGATACCTGCTGGCCGAGGCGGTACGGCGCGCGAAAGATTTTGTGTCCGGCGCGCTCGAACACGCCGTGCGAATCGGGTCCCATTCGCCGCTCCATTTCTTTTGGAATGCCTCGCTCGAGGGCCCCTTCTGAAGGCGGTCTGAGGGACGCGGAGGGTTTGCATCCACCGCGCCGCCCGCTGGTTGGCCTGTTTCTCGTAGTCGTCGCGGGCTTGATGGTGCAGTCAACCGCGCCGACGGTTTCGCCCGTCCTGTGGCTTGGCGCTGGGGCAACCCTTCTGGTCGCAGGGATGGTGCCCGCCCTGGCGCCTGCTCGCACTGCGCTCGTGTACGCGGCGGCCTTCCTTTGGGCTTGCGCGCACGGCGCCATATCCCGCGATCCGCCCGAGCCTTCATTCCTGTCTCGATGGATGCATCAGAGCGCGGAGCACCTTGCAATCATCGGCCGAATCGCGGACGCGCCGATCCGCGATTCGGGCTCCGACGCCGATTCGCAATTCTGGCGGTTTCCAGTGGATGTGGAGAAGGTCCGGCGCGCGATCGCATGGACTCGAGCTTCGGGGCGGGTCTATGTCCTTGTTGAAGCGAAGGACGCGGGATTTAGTCCCGGATTCGGAGAGCGGTGGCTGCTGCAGGGCGTGATCCGGCGCGGACCCCCGGGAGTGGTCTCGCCCCCGCGGTTGTCGATGAGGACGGACGCCGGCTCGGCGCGCCGGCTCGCTCCGGCGCGCGCGTGGGATCTGCGGGCGGCCTGTTTCCGGGCGCGCGATGTGTTGTCGGCCCGGCTTGCGGTCGGCGTGGACCATGCCCCGGACGCGGTGGCTCTGATTCGCGCTCTGCTATTTGGGCTTCGCCACGAGGTGCCGCCACGAGTCGTCGAGGCCTTCGCGACATCCGGCACGCTCCACATCATGGCGATCTCCGGCGCGCATGTGGGCATGATCTCGCTGCTCTTATTGACCGCGGTGCGGGCAACCGGACTGTCCAAGCCGTATTGGATCTATGCCATGGCCCCTGCGCTTGTTGGCTACGCCATGGTGACGGGGCTGCCCCCGTCGGCAGTGCGGGCGACGGTCATGGCCCTCATCGTCTTTCTCGCCGATGCGGTGCGCCGACAGCCTGACGCGCAATCGGCCCTGGCTCTGGCTGGTCTTGGCATTCTGGCGGTTTCGCCCTCCCAGCTTGAGCGGCCGGGCTTTATTTTGTCGTTCGCCGCGGCAGCAGGTCTGATTTTGATGGCGCCGCGCATTCGGGACGCTCTCGCCCGCCGGCTCTTCCCTCCCGACGAGTATGCGCTGCCCCGACACGGGGCGTCGGAGGGCGTGCGGATGGCGGTCTTGGATTTCGTTGCCGCAAACCTGGCCGCCTGGCTGGTGACAACCCCCCTCGCCGCGAGCCTATTTTCCCTGATTTCACCCGTCGGGTTGTTAGCGAATTTGATCGTGCTGCCGCTGGCCTTCCTGACGCTGTTCGCGGCGAGCCTTTCGATGGTGATCGGGTGGATTCATCCTGCTCTGCTCGAGGTGACCAACCACGCCGCCGTGGTGTTTGCCGATTGGCTCATATGGCTCGTTGAAATGTCCGCCAACGTCCCACACGGCCATATGCGCGTTGCGTCGCCGCCGGCCGCCGTTGCGGCGGGCTGCACCATCCTTATCGTCTGCGCAATTTGCGGCGGGCGGGTGATGCGGGCGGCTTCCTTGTTGCTTTTGCTGGCCGGCCTTCTGGCGTGGGGGTGGCATGGCGCGACATCCTTTTCAATCGCCGCAAAGAATTTTGGCGCCGCGATGCCCCTGCTGGTTACAGCGCCGCGCGGGCACTGGCTGGTCGACCCTGGCCCGGCATTTTCTGCGCCGCGGGTCATTCGATTCCTTCGCGAACGCGGCGTGGATCGGCTTGAAGCCATTGTCCTGACGCGCGCGACCATGGAGGCAGGTGGCGCAACCCCGCTCATCGCGGCTGCGATCCCCGTTCGGCAACTGTGGGTGCCCGGCACGCGGTGGCGTTCACGTCCATTTCACCAGATGGTTCTCGGGGCCGCTTCGCAATCGATTTCGGTGGTTCCGCTAAACCGGGGAATGTCCATCCAACAGGGCGGTGTCTTTTGGGAGGTCCTTCATCCACCCAAAAGTTTTTCCGCGCCCAACGCGGCGGCGGGTGGACTGGTGCTTCGCGTTGCATGGGGCAGGTGTGCGGCCATGTTCACGCCCGGGTCCGATCCGAAACTGGATTTGCTTCTCGCCGCCCTCGAAACGGATTTGGGAGGTCAGGCGTTGATTCAATCGGGCCGCCTTCGGACGACCGGCGGCGGACCGATTGGCTGGCAGCCGGAGATTCTGCTCCGTGCGGAACTGCCCGGGGAATTCTGGCGCGGTGGGGACACCGGCATCATGGCAAGCGTGGCCTTTGGCGAGACGGCGGTTTTGTCGCCGGCGGGAATTTCCTTTCGATTGCATCGCATTCGCCCGCCGGACACGGACGATTATTGATCGGCCGGCTGCGATGCCGGTTGCAGTGGGGCTTCCGCAGCGAGAAGCGGCCGGATCGGCGCCTGGAATTCCCGAAGGTCCGCCTGTTCGCCGATCCGCGCGCGGGCGCGTTGCGCCAGTTCGCGTTCAAAAGACCTGCCCAGCTCTGTCAGGCGAATCTCGCGAAAGGCCGGCTCGAGATAGATCTGATACACTGCGCGGGGTGATGAGAGCGGCTCTGCTTTCTTCAGGAATTCGATGGCCTGTTCCCTGCGGCCCATGAGCGCGCAAAGCGCCGCGTAATCGAGGTACAGTAGCGCCCAGTCCGGCGCCAGCTCGATCGCGCGCTCCAGCGCCTCGAGCGCCCGATCGCGGCGGCCTTCCACCGTGTCCAGAAAGGCCAGCTCGCGCAAGGCCCGCGCGTCGCGGGGCGCCAATTCCAGGTATTTCTCGAGATTGGCGCGGGCCTCGGCGCGGTCGTTCAGCGCGATTTGCGCGAGGGCAAGGTTGAAATAGGCCGGAGCAAATTGCGGGTTCTTGGCAAGGGCCGAGTCGAACCACCGCAGTGCCCGCCTCGATTGGCCCTGGAGCAAGAGGACGGCGCCGAGGTCGTTCATCAGGTCCGCGGCGGAAGGATTTCCCTCCAACGCGCGTTCCAGAGCCTCCTGGGCGCGGGCATGCTCTTCTGCCCTGATCAACGCCCGCCCCAACTGTGCCCAGGTGGCGCTGGAATGCGGCCAGAGCGCCACGGCCTCCTGATAGCGACGAATGGCCTCATCGAGCGAGCCGGCCTCTTCCAGCGATCGGGCATGGCGGGCGAGGAGGGCTGCGCGGCGCATCTTCTCCGTTTCCTGCTCGGCAGATGCAACGTGCGGCTCGGCAACGGTTTCAGAACCCGAGGCAGCCGGCGCTGCGGCGCCCGTCGTTTGGCCTGTGGCGGCTGGTTCGGCAGGCAAGTTGCCGACCAGTGCCCGATCGCGCCGCTCCCATATCGCCCGCAAGGCGGCCATGCTCGCAAGCAGGGCGACCAACATGCCCGCCAGTACCGCGACAAAGAGCATCAGATTCCGCAAAAAGTGCGAAGATCGGCCCGATGACAGGGATCGGCGCTCCGCCGAGGCCGCCTGCGGACCCGGGCCGGGGGCGGACGTAGCCCTCGACGACACCCCGTTCGACGGCGCTTTTTGGTAATAAATGGATTGAATCTTCGGTCGATCCGATTCCTGTTTCATGATCAAACCGTTCGATCTTAGGCCACCGTCTCCCATGCCGCAAATGCCAGTTGCGTCCGTAACGGTTGCATCTGCCGTGCGCGTACAGTACGTTAATTGGACAAATTCATGCGGAGTGATATTCAAGCGGTGAAGCGTTTCGGAATCAGGGCGGGCTGGGCGATCGCCGTGGGAGTCCTCGCGGCGAACTGGTGGCTCGGCGCACGGCTCTACTCCCAGGAGCCGGTCCCCGAGCGCGACGACCCCTATCAACACATCGCGATCTTCACCCGCGCGATCGAACAGATTCGTGAAAATTACGTCGACACGAACCGTGTTGCCTATAAGGACCTCGTGCAGGGCGCCCTCCGCGGCATGCTCCAGTCCCTGGACCCGCACAGCCAGTTCCTGGACGCCGAGATGTTCAAGGAGATGAAGGATGACACCTCCGGCCAGTTCGGCGGCCTGGGCATCGTCGTAGGGATCAAGGACGGCGCGCTGACGATCATCGCGCCGATGGAAGACACGCCCGGCTTCCGCGCCGGCCTGCTCGCCGGCGATCGGATCGTGGAGATCGACGGAGTTTCCACCGACGGCATGAGTTTGCCCGACGCCGTGAAAAAATTACGCGGTGCCCCAGGGACGCGCGTGACCCTTCGCATCATGCGCCAGCCCGCCAACGAATTCCTAACCAAGGAAATTGAGCGCGCGAACATTGAGGTCGTCACCGTCAAGGATGCCCGCATCCTGCAGGATGGGATCGGATACGTCCGGATCACGCAATTCAACGAGCCGACAGCCGAGGCCCTCAAAAAAGAGCTCGACCGGCTCCGCGGCGAAGGTCTGCAAGCGCTGGTCATCGATTTGCGGAACAATCCGGGCGGGCTGTTGTCCTCCGCGATCGACGTCGCCCAGTTGTTCCTCGACCGCAACCAGGTGATTGTCTCCACCCAGGGCCGAAACCCCTCACAGAACAAGGTGTATCGCGCCCGTCAGCGCGCCCGCTATGAGGGGTTTCCCATCGCGATTTTGGTCAACGGCGGCAGCGCTAGCGCGTCGGAGATCGTCGCAGGCGCCCTCCAGGACAACCGACGCGCTGTGCTGGTCGGGGAAAAAACATTTGGCAAGGGATCGGTCCAGAGCGTCCTCCCGATGGACGACGGCACCGCGCTGCGGCTGACCACGGCCCGCTACATCACGCCAGCGGAGCGCATCATCCAGGATCGGGGAATCGAACCCGACATCGTCGTCCCTATGTCGCCGGAAGACCTCCGCAACCTCCTTCAGCGGCGGGCGGAGCCGAATGCCGACCCCCTCCGCGCCGCCGAAGACCCGCAGTTGCAGCGCGCGATGGACGTCCTGCGCGGCGTCATGAAATTCACGCGCGCCCGGCCGGCCGGTGAATATGCCGCGGCTGCCGCGCCGTGATCGCCCTCGGCATCGAAACCTCCTGCGATGAAACCGCCGTCGCGCTGGCGCGCGACACTGGCGAGATTTTGGCCGACGTTACGCGCACACAGGTTCAGCGCCATGCCGCATTCGGGGGCGTCGTGCCCGAGATTGCCGCGCGAGAGCATGTCGAAGCGCTGCCCGGCCTCCTCCAGCGCGCCCTGGAGCAGGCGCGGCTGAGCTGGCGGGACATCGGCGCCGTTGCTGCGACAAGGGGGCCAGGCCTGCCAACCTCGCTGGCCGTCGGCTTCCAGGCGGCAAAGGCTTTGGCCCTCCGGCTCGGTGTTCCGTTGATCGGCGTCAACCACCTTGAAGCCCACGTGCATTCGATTGTTCTGGACCCCTCCCGTCCTGCGCGCAGCGGTCTTGCTGATACGCTGGTCCTCGTCGTTTCGGGCGGGCACACTCTTCTGGCGATGTACCAGGGGCCCGGCCGGTGCCGGATGCTTGCGCAAACGGTGGATGACGCCGCGGGAGAGGCCCTCGACAAGGGTGCCAAACTGCTCGGCCTGCCATATCCGGGCGGGCCGGAAATCGAGCGCCTTGCCCGTGGAGGCGACCCGAACGCGGTTCGGTTCCCGCGCGGAGACGTGCGGGCTTTGCGGCCCGGCGTGCGCATGGCCTATCCTGAATTAGCGTTCAGTTTCAGCGGTTTGAAAACCGCGCTGCTCTATCACTTGAAGGGCCGGCCGCCGCCGGAACCCGCCGAACTGGCCGATCTGGCCGCGTCCTATCAGGCCGCCGTCGTCGATGCGCTGGCCACGCAGGTCAGCCGCGCCTTGGAGCGGATTTCCGCCCGCGCAGTCGGTTGCGCGGGAGGCGTCGCCCGGAACGCCGCCCTCCGTAGCGCGTTGGCGAAGGTCGCATCGACGCATGGGCTGGCCTTCCTGGCCGCGCCGCCCGAGTATTGCACCGACAACGCGGCCATGGTCGCCGCGCTGGGCGCCGCCCTGCTGGCCGAGGGGGCCGAGCCTACGCCCTTGGATGCAGACATTCTCGCGGATTGGCCGCTGCCCGCCTGACTGGTCAGAGATGTTACCCGAAGGCGGGTATCCCGGGATTGCGGTTGACCAGCGTCGGGTGTTTCGCCAAACTCGCGCCTCTTTGGCGATTCAGCCCGCGGTGATGGTATGGATTACTCGTTGATATACACGGCAATCGGAACGGCCGGTCTGGCCCTGGCGTTCGCACTGTACAAGAGCGCGTGGATCCGAAAACAGGATCCGGGCGATGCGAAGCTACAAGAGATTGGCGCGGCCATCCGCGAAGGTGCCATGGCCTTCCTCGCGCGCGAATACAAGGCGCTCTCAATTTTCGTGCTCGCGGTTGCGGCGCTACTGATCGCGTTGAACCACGCCTCGCTCCGGCTCGTCGGGCTTTCCTTCCTCGCTGGCGCGATCTGCTCCGGACTCGCCGGTTATTTTGGCATGCGCGTAGCCACGATGGCGAACATGCGCACCGCCAACCGCGCCCGATTCGGCCTCCAGCCCGCGCTCGAGGTCGCCTTTTCGGGCGGCGCCGTGATGGGCCTCTGCGTGGCCGGACTCGGGCTCCTTGGACTCGCGGCGCTGTTTTGGCTGTATGTGCAGATGTGGGGCGAGGATCTCCAAACGGTCGCCGCCCGGGTTCTGCCGGTCTTGTCGGGCTTTTCGCTCGGGGCCAGCTCGATCGCCCTCTTCGCGCGCGTCGGCGGCGGCATCTACACGAAGGCGGCCGACGTCGGCGCCGACCTCGTGGGGAAAGTGGAAGCGGGCATTCCGGAAGATGACCCCAGAAATCCGGCCGTCATTGCCGACAACGTTGGCGACAACGTTGGCGATGTCGCTGGCATGGGGGCGGACCTATTCGAATCCTATGTCGGCGCTATCCTTGGCTCTATGGTCCTGGGTGCCGTGGCAGCGCAGTCGATGCCACTGGTCCTGCTTCCGCTGGCCGTTTCCGCTGTTGGCATTCTGGCGTCCGTTGCCGGGACCTTCTTGGTCCGGACGCGCGAGGGGGGCAATCCGCAGAACGCGTTGAATATGGGTACAATCGGCGCCGGAGTTCTGCTGGCAGCGGCCGCCTGGCCCCTCATTCACGCCATCGCGCCGGCGGAATTCCAAATCGGCGCACGAACGTACACCGCTACCGGCATCTACTGTGCCGTCATCGCCGGGCTGCTTGGCGGGATCCTCGTTGGCCTGTTCACGGAGTTCCACACCGCCGAGGGCCGACGGCCGGTCATCGCCATTGCGGATTCTTCCACGACGGGGCCCGCAACGAACATCATCGCGGGGCTCGGCGTGGGCATGATGTCGACCGTTTCCCCGATCCTTACCCTTGCGGTCTCGATCGTCGCCTCCCACCATTGTGCGGGCATTTACGGGGTGGCGATCGCCGCGCTCGGCATGCTCGCCACCACCGGGGTCCAGCTCGCTGTCGATGCCTACGGGCCGATCGCCGACAACGCCGGCGGCCTCGCGCAGATGGCCAAACTCGACCCCGAGGTGCGGCGCCGGACGGACAAGCTGGACGCGGTCGGGAACACCACCGCCGCCATTGGCAAGGGGTTTGCCATCGGGTCCGCCGCGCTCACGGCGCTCGCCCTGTTCGCCGCATTCGAGCAGAGTGCCGGGATTTCGGAAATCGACGTGACGAAATCAACCGTCATGGCCGGCGTCCTGATCGGCGCGATGATGCCCTTCTTCTTCTCCGCACTGGCCATCGGCGCCGTCGGGCGCGCCGCACACACGATGATCGGCGAGGTGCGCCGCCAGTTTCGCGAAGTGCCCGGGCTGCTGGAGGGCCGGGCGCGGCCCGATTACGCGCGATGCGTCGATATTTCGACCCGCGCCGCGATCCGAGAGATGGTGGCGCCAGGCCTAATTGCCATCGCTGCCCCGATCGCCGTCGGCTACTTTGGGCGGCTGGAAATGCTCGGCGGGCTGCTGTGCGGCGTGCTCGTCTCTGGCGTCCTGATTGCCCTTTTTATGGCGAATTCCGGCGGCGCGTGGGACAACGCAAAAAAATACATCGAGGAGGGACATTTCGGCGGCAAAGGCTCCGACGCACACAAGGCGGCGGTCATCGGCGACACGGTCGGCGACCCCTTCAAAGATACCGCTGGCCCCTCGATCAACATCCTGATCAAGCTCATGTGCATCGTATCGCTGATTATCGCGCCTATGCTGGTCGAGTCGGCCCATACCCATGACTCGCGTAAGGCGGACCCCGGCTCAGCGCTTTCCGTGGAGACCCCCGCGCACAACGCCGCGCCCTGAGCGTTATCCGGTAATCGGCGCGGGCGACCGTCGCGATCGAAGCGGATTTTCTCATCTGGCAAAACTGCGCGGCCCAAAGCGTGCGGGGTGCGCCGATGTGCTGCCGAGTTGGCGATTTACAGGTCAAATTCCGACATATTATCTCTCTAGGCCGGGCGGACGGATTGCGGGGAGGGCGCCTCGGTTCCCCGCCCGATGGTGATTTCGTGAGCCACGGCACTTCCATGCTTGAACGCCTCCGACGGGCCGCGCGGCCGGCCGCCACATGCGCCATTTTCGCGCTGGCCGCTGCGTTCGCGATCGCCTTGCTCTACTCGAGCTTCTGCGCGTTTACCCACTGGAAATTCGGCACGTCGGGCGACTACATCCGCTACACGAACATGATCTGGAATTCCGGCCGTGGGAATTGGTTTGCGTACCACGCGGGCACGCAAACTTACCTGCAAGTCCATCTTTCCTTCACGCTCGCGCTGCTGGGGCCCTTGTTCTACATCTGGGACCACCCCTTTTTGCTCTCCGTCGTGCAATGGCTGATGATCATGGCGGGCGGGACTTTTCTTGTGCTTGCCGGGCGTCGCCAACAAGTGCCCGCGCCCTATCTGGCCGGCGTCGCGGTGCTGTGGTGCGGATACCACTTCACGCAGGCGGTCCAGCTCTGCGAATTCCATTCAACCGCGGGATATATGCTGTTCCTTCCGTGGATCTACTGGCGCCTCTCCAACGACCGGCGACAGGTGTGGCTCCCGCTGCTGCTCCTCGCAGGGCTTCGCGAGGAAGCTGCGCTTTACGCCGTGCCGCTTCTTCTTATGGAAGCCGTGCGAGGGCGATGGCGGGCCGGATACATGTACGCGGCGGCCTGCCTGCTGTATGTCGCAGTGGCGGTCGGCTGGCTATATCCCATGCTCCATCCGCGCGGGAGCGATATCCTAGAGGCGCGCCGCGAAATTTTCGGCGGCAGATGGCGAGATTACATTGAGAATTGGGAACCGCGGGCCATAGCCTTGGGTTGGGCGCTTTTTCCGTGTATCGCAGCCGTTGGGTTGCGCGCCCACCCATTTGTCGTCCTGCTGCCGCTGCCGCTGATTGCGAATTTGAGCAGCCACTGGCCTTGGCAATACAAGCTCGGCATCCACTACTCGGCCAACGTCATGGCGTCGCTGGGCATTGCGCTGGTTGACGCCTTCGCGCGGGCGCGTGCCTCGCATCGCGAATGGCAGGTGTGGGCGCGAGCCCTCGCGCTCGTCGTGGTAACCCTCGTGTCGCACCTGACCCGCGGTTTTACCCTCGGTTCGCTGCGCGACACCGGACCGGTGTACAAGCACATCAACGAATGGGGAGTCCTCGCCCTTGAGGTCGCTCAGCGTTTCGTTCCCAAAGAGGGGATCCTCACCGCCCCGCGTGAATTGCTGTCACTAGCGGCGAACCGACGGGACCTTTTCTACATGAATCTCGTCGAGCCTTCGGCCACGCACCTGGAGGTTTCGGTGGCGTTCCTGAACCGGAATCGCATCCCCCGCGAATACCTCGACCTCCTCCGTGCCGGCACATGGGGAGTGCTCTATGCTGATGGCTTGTATTGCGTGCTGCAGAAAGGCGCGCCGACCAACCGCAACCAAACCCTGCTCGAGAACGACGCCCGACCGACGTTGTTCCTCGGAACCAGCCGCAAGATGTTCGGCTCGACCCGGCTTGACCCAGAGCGGGGCGCCGTACGCTATTGGCCCGGTCGCGAGGGCGCAAAACGCAAACCCGTCGTCCTGGGCGCCGAAATCGACCTGGCGCCCGGCCTTCATCGGTTTACTATCGAATTTCGCGCCGGCAGGCCTCCGCGGCCCGGCGCGCATGCGGGAGAATTCATCCTGAACGACACCAAAGCAGCACGTCACGTCCTTGCCGTCCCGATCGATCCCGATCCGGAGGGCGTCTGGAAAATACAGAGCCTCGAATATCGACTCCACGCCCCGACGCGTCTCGAGTTGCAGGTCATGGGCGGCGAGATTGAGCTCTGGCTCGATCGCGCATTTGTAGTCCCGGCAGAGAAAAGCAGCCCGTGAGGCCTTCCAAGGATGAGCTGGAAATGTTGCGTTCGGCTGAATTCGAAAAGATCCGCTTCCCCCTTCAAGTTGCCCGGACGATTAATCTCGCTGCGATCGGCGGGAGTCGAAATGGGACCGCATCTGTATATCTAATTGGAAATCAATTACATACAGTTCTGATTTCGCCTGAATAATCGGTGCGCACCGGCGCTGTCGTCAGCAGTGGCCGAAATCTTCGCCACAGAGGGGAGGCCAAAATTTTGCTAATCCTGATAAATCAATTCTCTCTTTCCCTCCATGCGATGCTTTTGTATGAGTAATTGCACGATTTTGGTTAAGGAGCTCTGCACATGAAATCAGTCGCAAAAGTGGCGTCCGCCTTGGTGTCGTTCGGATTGTGCACGGCCATCTTTGCAGACCACGTTTTGTTCCTGTCTGCAAATTCAGCGAATATTCGCTATTCGACCGACTTCGGTCTCACTTGGGCAAACTTTATCAATATATCTGGTGCAGGTTTCCGTGGTCTGGCAGGGGATCCGGTTACAGGAACGTTGTTTGCCTATGCTTCGGGGCAGGGGTCCGCGGCTAGTCGGCCTGTCTATGCGTACAGCGTTGCCACAACCTCTGTGTTATCCTCTATAACCGTCGACGAACAAGGTACAAGCAATCAGCGGCCGATGATTTATCACAATGGATTTCTATACATCGCGCCTCATCAAACAAATTTCTATTCGACATGGGATGGGACTTCGTTGGGTCCTGTAAGTATATCATTCCCCGGGACCTGGACGCCTAATGATTTGGCAATCGGAGGTTCGGGGGGAACGAATTATTACTTCATGAATGGAACATCAGGAAATACCTTGCGAAGGCGCATTCTAATCGGTGATGGAACAACGACCAATCAAGTTACGGTCAGCTTCACCGGTCTTTCGGGCGCGGATATCTTCGATTTGGCCATCACTCCGGGCGGGCGCATGTTGGTACTCACTGTGAACGGGTTGTTCGCTTCGGGCCTAAATCAGATTCATAATACATCAATATCCGTCTCCCCAATTTTGACCTTCGCAGTGGGTGCATCCACTGCGAGCGATCCCGCATCTGGAGCTCGGGAGCTCATTCTGTACAATAACAATTTGTATATAGCCGCGACAACTCGCTTCTATCGTTATTCCTATGATGATACCAGCGGAACCGCCTCGCTTATACATAGTGCGGATCATGGCTTTAATTTGCCCGCTATTCAGCTAACCGTTATACCGGAGCCGTCCACGCTTCTGCTTTTGGGACTTGCATTCGGCTCTGTCGCGCTGTACCGCAGGCACATCCGTTCGTAACTTGGTGTAATCAATAACGGGTGCCATCCAGCGCATGCGCAAGGGCGCTTGCGTTACATGCCCTCTTGTGGAGGTCATCGCGAGATGAACAAGATTCGATGCGTCAAGTGGGCGGGGTTGATTCTAGCGGCATCCGTGCTGCTCGCTCAGGCGGGCCCTCTCTATTTGACCGCCCGAACCAACGTGATTATGGTCTCCCAGGATGGTGGGATGTCTTGGTCTGTGCTCTATTCTCAAGCTTTTGCCGAATTTAGGGGCATCGCTGTTCATCACACGAATGCTTACATCTTCGTAAATGACGTTACCGGCGGAACCATCAACGCGCGTGCCCTGTACGCGATCAGCGCGGGTGGTGCCGTGCTGGCGACCAACTTCTACAACGCAACGGGCAGCTTCAATGTGCATCCGGTAGGATGGTACAAGGGATTCGTATACGTCAGCGCGGGTTCGGCCGGCGGGGCGGCGAACCTTCAGATGGGCGTGTCGTCTTTCGATGGCGTTCAATTCGGGAACGTGCCGTTGACGAACGCAAATGTTGTCAGTTGGCAGGTAAATGATATGGCCTTCGCGGAATGGGCGGGCATTGACTACATGATCGTAAACGGGGCGGGGGGCATGGCTCTCCGGCGATATCAGATGAATCCGGATGCCACGAATGGCTCATTCAGCTCGCACGTCGCGCTAACGATGACGCCGGTGGGAGGCACGTTCACGGGGAATATAACAGGCGTGGCCGTCTCACCTCGCGGCCGCATCGTCCTTTCAACGACGCGTGGATTGTGGCTCTCCGATCCTTATCGAATCGCATCGAACAGCCTCACCATGTACTGCGTTTGGACGAATTCGGAGACTTCGGTCGAAGATCTCACGACGGGTGACATGGGCCTGAATGCGCGCGATATAGCGCTGGATGGATCGGTTCTGTATGTTGCGACCCCTGAGAACCTTTACCGTTTCAACTTCAGCGATGAACTCGGCACCGTTGCATTTATCAGCGCGAACCCTCATGGTTTCTCGAACACCGCGGTGGAGATTGCCGTTCCTCAGCCTCTCCCGGGTGGCAACCTGCCCCGCTTGTACCTGACGGGTAATAGGGCGAACGTCCTTTATTCGACGGACGGAGGATCGAACTGGACGCGATTTGCCCGCATTTCAGGTGGCCAAACAAGGGGCTTGGCAGTGGATCCCGATTCTGGGACGGTGTTTATTGCCGATCCGACGCAGGGATCTTCTTCGGCGCGGCCCATTCGGGCGTTTGGGGAAGCGGGTCACTTGCTCGCGTCGAACACTTACAACGCGACGGGAAGTTTCAACCAGCATCCACTCGGGTTTTACAACGGGCGGCTCTATGTGAGTGCGGGGTCGGCGGGTGGATCGTCCACTCAACAGGTCGGCATGTCGGCATTCGACGGGACCTCGTTTGTGCACGTACCCCCAGTAGATGCGAAAGTCGGAAATTGGCAAGCGAATGACTTCGCGTTTGCCAGCGACGGCACGAATGCCTACATGCTCCTGAATGGCGTCGGTGGAACGACAATCCGCCGATTCCTATTCGATTCCGTCGCGAATGACGGCACAGTTGCCGGTGATCTTCCCTTGACACTGGTTTCCGGTTCCGGCCCATTCCCGTCGACATGGACGGATCTTGCAGTGACAGAGAGCAAAAGGATTCTTGCCGTGGGCGACAACGGGTTCTGGATTTCGGGTCCGGGATCACTGATGGCGCCGACGGTAACGCTTTACAACGTATATTCCTTCTCATTTTCGGAAAACCCGGACACGGGCGACATGGGATATGGCGCGCGTGATTTTGTCCTCGTAAGCAACCGCGTATATGCGATTACCGAGTCGCATATTTACCGATATCTCCTCGACGATTCCGCCGGAACTCTGGAATTCGAAAGCGCTAACCCCCACGGCTTCACCGACGGCATCATGATCGCGGCGAGACTTCCGGCGTCCGCGCCCCCGTTGACGCCCTATCAGCTCTGGGCCCAGGCGAATATCACGAATGGCCAAACCAATGAGCTGCAAGACGCGGACGGCGACGGAAATCTCAATTGGGAGGAGTGGGTGGTCGATAGCAACCCGATGGTCTCAAACGCGCCATTCTCGGTCTCATCGATCTCCGTGGTTGGCGGCAATATTCGGGCCCATTTCAACAGCTCAACGGCTCGGGTGTACACGCTGCAGTACACGACTCATCTGCAGGGCCACTGGTGGTCGAATGTAGCTGGTCAGGTGAATGTTCCCGGATCCGGCGGACTGACGAACCTCGTCATGCCCGGGGTCACCAATGCCGCGCTGCGCGTGCAGGTGGCGGTTCCGCTGCCCTGATTCGCCTTCAAACCGCCTAAGCCAAGTCGAATGTCTCTTGAAGGGCGCGCCCCCACTGTTGTCCGTAAGCCCCTTTTTCCTCTCTTACGCAAGCAGGTTTGCTTTGTGAACGTCGGGTTGCGCGAATAACCTCGCCGCCGGTCGTTTTCAATTACGATCGATTCAGACGAACAAACATGAAAAAGAAGGCTGTCGCCCTCCGCGGTTTTGGAGGGGCTGGGGGGAGGAGGAGGAACCGCGAAGAGCGGACAGCCTAGAAATCGTACCGCACCGGCTGCGAGGAGGGGCCGATTCGCATCGTGCGAGCCGGCGCCCGATTCGATGCATGTTCAAATACAAATACCGGCTTTGAATAAACTTGTCCAATGGATTCTGCGGCTTCCATGACAGAGGGTTGCGCATCTAGCGGCGCAGCAGCTTGTGGCTTGGCCGCAATTGACGGAGTTTCGCGAAAGGTCGAGTCCGGTCTCCTTGCCCACCACACCGTGACCGCAGCGATACATACGGCGGCGGTCGCCGGCCAAAATACATAGCGGACAGCCACGGGCTTCCATTCGCTGAACCAGTAGGACCACGAAAAGCCGGGCGGCGTGTGGGCGAGCTTCTCACGCAAAGACGCCAGCGTGCGGGTCTCGAAATGAGGGGACGGCGCCTCATATCGCTTCAGCGAAATCAGGCGGGCGATGCGATCGCCGGACTCCGGTTGAGTCGTTTCTCGATTCATGGCGCAAATTCGGAAAGCTCGCGCTGCAGATGTTGCCGCGCATAAAACAACCTGGAGCGGACCGTGCCCACCGAACACTTCATTATTTTTGCGATTTCCTCGTGCGGCATGCCTTGGATGTCGTGGAGAACCACGACCGTCCTATGCTTTTCGGACAAGTTCTGCAGCGCCGCGTTCAATTTTTTTTGCAGCTCGCCGAGGGTCACCTCGCGGACCGGCGACTCGCGCGAGCGCAATTCGAGGAAAGCGGGATCGCGTTCCGCAGACGGGTCCATGTCGTCCAGGCGCAGGTCGGCGGCCTCGCGTTTCCGGCGCTTGAGGAAGTTGATCGTGCGATTGACGGCAATTCGGTAAATCCACGTGAAAAACGAGGCGTCGCCCTTGAAGCCGTCCAACGACCGATACGCCTTGATGAAGACATCCTGGACCAGGTCCTCCGCGTCCTCGCGGTGCCCCGTCATGTTATAGACGAGTGCATAGATTCGACGCTGGTAGCGGCGAATCAGCTCCTCAAAGGCGGCGTAGTCGCCGTGCCGGGCCTGCTCGACAAGGTCTAGGTCGCCGGGCGCCGAATCCGGCGGGTCAGGACGAGGAACCTCGGCGCTCATGGCGGCACCGCCATCGCGCGCCGCAGGGGTTCAGGGGCTCGTCCGCGGCTGGCCCAGCGGCTCCTCGTCCGTGGCTCGGATCATCGCGTCGATGATCCTGCGAAACTGCTCAAGGCCGGTGGCCGGGATGATAATCGAGTCGCGCCGCCCCGCGACTTCTTCTGTGATTCGTAAAAAGCGACCCCGTGGATTTTCCTTTAGGTCAAAATAAAACTGCTTCCGCTCGATTTGAAGCTTCTCCGAAGAGATCGATGTATCCATGTTGCTCTACACTCCCTGCGGGCCCGGCGGCCGGGCCCAATCCATTTGCGGGCGGACTCTAGGGTGCTTGAGCCTGTAGATCAAGAAGATATCGAGCAGGTGGTGGCGCGCCGACGGCCGATCTTGACTTGGCGGCGCGCCGGCGAAAGCATCCGCGCATGAGACCGCACCACATCCGGGACGTACTGATCACGGCTGAGCAGATTGCGGCGCGTGTCGATGAGCTGGTGGTCGAAATGCAGGCGGCCTGCCGCAGCGAAAACTTCGTGATGATCGGGATCCTCCGTGGAAGCTTTATTTTCCTCGCGGACTTAGCGCGCGCGCTATACCACCATCACGTCCGGCCGCGCATCGATTTCATGACGCTCGAGAGCTACGGCAGCGGGACGGAATCGTCCGGCGTCGTGCGCGTGGTCAAGGATGTGCGGATGGATGTGTCCGGCGCGGATGTCATGCTGGTAGACGACATTCTGGACACAGGTCGGACACTGGCTTTTGCGTCGCGGCATTTGCTCGATCGAGGGGCCCGTTCGGTCAAGACGGTCGCGCTGCTGGACAAGCCATCCCGCCGCGTGATTCCGTTTGAGGCGGACTTCGTGGGCTTCCGGGTGCCGGACGAGTTCGTCGTGGGATACGGTCTGGATTACGACAGCTACTACCGCGAGCTGCCGTACATCACCAAGGTCACGTTCATCGACGGCGGGCCTTCCTGAGCCAGCGCCCTGCCGCGCTCTTACGCGGGAACCGGCGGCTTGCGGGGTCAGGCACGATTCGGCTAGGGTGGGATCATGTTGCCGATCCAGACCGACCGCCCCCTTGCCGTCTTCGACATTGAATCCACCGGCACCAACGTACGTACAGACCGCATCATCGACCTGGCCATCGTGAAACTCCTGCCGAATGGCGCGCGCGAATCGCATGCATTCCGCGTCAATCCTGGGATCCCCATTCCGCCCGAGTCGTCTCGCGTTCACGGCATTCGCGATGAGGACGTAAAGGATTGCCCGCCCTTCAAGGCGATCGCGAAACAAGTGGCCGCCATCCTCGAGAATTGCGATCTGTGCGGCTACAACGTGCTTCGATTCGACATCCCCCTGCTCTGCGAGGAATTTTCGCGGGCCGAGGTCCCGTTCAGCCTCGAGGGCCGGCGCATCGTCGACCCTCAACGCATCTTCCACAAACGCGAGCCAAGGGATCTGTCCGCGGCCCTCATGTTTTACACCGGCAAACGTCACGATGGCGCGCACGGCGCCATGGATGACGTGCTCGCGACCATCGCCGTGCTGGAGGGCCAGTTCGCGCGCTATGCTGATCTACCGCGGTCCATCGAGGAACTGAGCGAGTATTGCAACCCGAAACGTCCGGAGTGGGTCGATTCGACGGGAAAACTCAAGTGGGTTGACGGCGAGGTAGTGATCAATTTTGGGGCCAAACAAGGCATGAAGTTGAGGGACCTGGTCAAAGTCGACCCGGGGTTCCTCCGTTGGATGATGGAGCGAAATTTCCCGCGCGATACCACCGAGATCGTCGCCAACGCGCTCGGAGGCAAGTTTCCGGAGCCGCCCGGCGGGGACTCGGGCGGGTGAGACGGGGACGCAGCGCCGCGGAGTGCGTCGCTCAACGAAAAGCACATGCGGAGCCGGGACAGTTTCGACGCGAAATGCAGCCTGCTGGCGGTCGTAGCGGATGCTGCGGCCATCTTCGGTGGGTTCCTGCTCGCCGTGTGGATCCGATTCGATTCCGGCTGGCTCGAGGTGCCGCGCGGGCACCCGCCGCGCGGGATGTACGTCTATGCCGCGCTGGTGGTGACCATCCTGATGTTGTTGATCTTCCGTGCGCTGAACCTCTACCAACGGCCACAATACGGGCACTTCGTTGACAAAATTCCTCGGATCGTTCGCGCCACGGGACTTGGGATGCTGCTCGCGATGGCGCTTGCGTTTGTGATCCAGATCGATCCGCCCTTTTCCCGACTCGCCACCGCGATCGGCTTCGTGACGGTCACTTTGCTGGTGGTTTTGGAGCGCAACATTCTGTTCGCCAGCGAGCGCCACTGGGCGAAGTACCAGGCTGCCAAACGCCGCGTCATCCTGCTCGGCGCCGGTCCGACAGCGGCCAAGCTCCGTTCGAAGCTCGAAGGGGAGCCGCGCCGCCGTTGCCGGGTCGTGGCCTGCATCCCCGTGGCTGGCGAGGAGCCCGACCCCGCCCTCCCGCGCGACCTGGTCCGCGCCGGACTTGCGGACCTCCCGCGGCTCATGGAGGCGGGCGACATCGATGCCGTGGTCGTTACGCAGCCCAATGCGATTCCACATGAGCAGCTTGTGGAGATCATTCTGCAGTGCGAGCGCAGCCTCGCGGATTTTCTGATGGTGCCGGACCTATTCCGGATGCTGACGACGCGAGTGGATGTCCAGAACGTGGACGACATTCCGCTGATCGGCGTGGGCAAATGGCCGCTCGATTACTTTCTCAACCGCGTCATCAAGCGGGCGGAGGACATCGTCGGCGCGATCGTCGGCCTCATCGTGTCAGCGCCGATCCTTGCGGTGGCCGCCATCGCGATCAAACGCGAATCGCCGGGCCCTGTCTTCTACAAGCAGGAGCGCTGCGGCGAAAAAGGGCGCGTCTTTACGCTCTACAAACTCCGCACGATGCGGGTGGACGCCGAAGCGCAAACCGGGCCGGTATGGGCGTCCCCGGACGACCCTCGCCGGACGCGGGTGGGCGCCTTTCTCCGGAAATACAACCTCGACGAGCTGCCCCAGTTCTGGAACGTCCTGAAGGGCGATATGAGCCTTGTCGGGCCGCGCCCGGAACGGCCGTTTTTCGTCGAGCAGTTCAAGGACGACATCAGCCGATACATGTGGCGCCACGTCCACAAGCCGGGCATGACCGGCTGGGCGCAGGTGAACGGCTACCGCGGGCAGAGCGATCTGCGCAAGCGCATCGAGCTGGACCTGTGGTACCTTGAAAACTGGTCGCTCGCGCTCGACTTCAAGATTCTCGTTCGGACCTTTTTCTCGCGCGAAAACGCCTACTGAGCCGCCGGCGCCTCCCGGTCGAGCCCGAATTTCAGGTATTCGGCCAGCGCGTACCGGTCGGTCATCCCGGACAAATAGTCGCAGGCCGCGCGCCAAATCCCGTCCTTCGGGATCCGCGCCTGCGCCTTCCGGCCCATCGTCTCGGGATGCGCAACATAGTGGAGAAAGAGTCGCCGCATCATCGCCGTGGCCTCGCGGTTTGCGGTCTCCACCATTGGCGACCAATACATGTTCTCGAACAAAAACTTTCGGAAATCGCGCATGATTTCCCGCATCTCAAAGCTGTAGCCGCAGATCCGTTCAGGGCAGTTCATTACCGCGGCCGGAGAATCGGGCTTGAACCGGTCGAGCTGAGCCTCCGTATGCCGCAGCACATCCTCGACCTGCATGTCTAGCAGCGCGCGCACGCCGGCGGCCAACCGCTTCGGCTCCGGCAGGTCGCCGTACTGACGGCGGACGCGTTCCGCCGCGCGGCGCCACGCCTCTGTCCGGAGCAGCAAGTCCTCTGTCAGCAGACCCGCCTCCAGCCCGTCATCCACATCGTGCGCGCAATACGTCATGTCGTCGGCGACATCCGCCATCTGCGCCTCAATCATTTGATGGGGCCCGATGGGATGGCCGTCCACGCAAAAACCAGGAATTGCCGCTTGGTGCTTAAAGAGCCCCGCCCGAACTTCCCAGGTCAGGTTCAGCCCGGGAAACCCCGGATAACTGGATTCCAGCTCCTCGACCCACCGCACGCTCTGCACGTTATGGTCGAAGCCACCGTGGTCCGCCATCAACTCGTTCAAGGTCTCCTCTCCAGCGTGTCCAAACGGGCTGTGCCCGATGTCGTGCGCGAGGGCAATCGCCTCGGTCAAATCGGCATTCGCGCCCAGCGCGCGCGCGAGTGTCCGCCCCACGGCCGCCATCTCCAGCGTATGCGTCAGCCGGGTTCGGTAGTGATCCGCAGTGCCATTGATGAACACCTGCGTTTTGTACTCGAGCCGCCGAAAGCAGCGGCTGTGCAGGATGCGGTCGCGATCGCGCTGGAATTCCGTGCGATGTTCGTGCGGAGGTTCCGGATAGCGCCGACCCCGGCTGCAGGCGCTCCGCGCCGCATAGGGCGCCAGCGTCTGATCCTCGAGAGCCTCCGTTTCTTTTCTCGAACGCAGCACGGTCGGTATCATAAGATCCACATCGGGCCTTTCAACGGACATCGACCATGCACGAGAAAACTCTGTCGCGAAATACGGCGTTCGCGGGCCGCCTCGTCCGCGTCGAAACCCTGGATGTGGAATTGGAGGACGGCCGTCGCGCCTACCGAGAACTCGTCCGCCACCCGGGCGCGATCTGCGTCTGGCTCCGGGCCCCCGACGGCCGATGGGCCTTTGTCCGGCAATTCAGATGCGGCGCGCAAAAGGAAATGCTCGAGGTCGTCGCCGGGATCCTGGATCCCAACGAGCCGCCGGAGGACGCCGCCCGCCGCGAAGTTCGGGAGGAAACCGGCTTTTCCCTCAAACGCCTTGTTCGGCTCGGCGTGCTCTACCCGACGCCCGGTTACGTCGAAGAACGGATCGTCTGCTTCTACGGCGAGGCAGATGCGGCAGGGCCGCGCGACCTCGACCACGACGAGCGCCTCGTGCTTGAGTTGCTCACGGACGAAGAATTTCGCGCCCGCGTTCGCAACGGGCAGATCGAGGACGCCAAAACCCTCGCCGCGTGGGCGCTGTATCGGGAATGCATCGCGGACCCGCGCGCTCCATGATCGCTGGCCGATCCAACCTGCGCGCCCGGCTTCGGAGCATTTTCGACCTCGACGCGTGGCCAGCGGAAATTTCGACGTTGAAGGGGCTCAAAGGATTAGCCATCCGGCTTATCCGGATCGGCCAGCTCGTCGTACGCGGCTTCCGGGAGGACGACCTCGCCATCCATGCCGCCGCCCTCACGTTCTCCACGCTGCTTGCGCTGGTGCCCCTGCTGACCCTCGCCTTTGCCATTCTCAAGGGATTTGGCGGCGCTGAAGAAGCGATGGACCGCATAGCGGATGCCGTCGCCTCCATGCCTGCGCAATTTCGCGAATTCGTCCTGATAACGACCGACCTGGTCCTGCGCGCCAACCTCCGCACGCTCGGGTGGATCGGCGTAGCGGTGTTGTTCGTAACCGCGGTGCAGACCCTGGGCAGTATTGAGGCTTCGTTCAACCGCATTTGGGGCGTGTCGGAGTCTCGCTCGCTCTGGCGGAAATTTACCAACTACACTTCGGTTGTCGTGGCGGTGCCGGTCCTGATTATGGCGGGGTTTGCCGTCAGCGCCTCTCTCAAAACCCAGTTTTTGTCGAGCGCCCTCGCCGTCGAAGGTCGGCATCTTCTCGCTGTGCTCATGCCGGCTGCCCCCCTTGCCACCGCGTGGTTCGCGTTTTTTCTGCTGTTCATCTTCATGCCGAATACGCATGTCCGCCGCCGCGCCGCTGCCGCAGGGGCGCTTGTGACCGCCCTGCTCTGGCTCGGCTGGCAACGCCTCTACATTTCCATGCAGGTCTCCCTGTCGCGCTACGACGCGGTCTATGGCGCGTTCGCGTCCATCCCGATTTTTCTCATCTGGCTCTATGTGGGGTGGATGATCATCCTGCTCGGCGCGGAAATCGCCTTCGCGTTCCAGCACCACGCCACATACCCCCTCGAGCGCATCGCTGCCCGCGCGAGCGTCCAGGCCCGCCTCGCGCTGGCCATCTCGCTGTTGGTTGAAGCCGCCCGTGCGCTTCGCGGCGAGCGAGAGACCGTGGACCTGGCCGCCTACGCCGCTGACCGGCAGGTCCCCATCCGCCTCGTGAACGAGGTGGCCGCGCAGCTCGCGCGCGTCGGCCTGCTCGCCGAACGCGCCGACGCCCCTGGCAGCGTCGTCCTGTTGCGCGATCCCGATCGGTTGACGGTAGGGTCCGTCGTGGAGCGGCTCCTCGAGGACGGGGCCGCGCCGGAAAGCCTGCGGCCCGAACGGCTGGACTCTGCGACCAGCGCCGCGCTGGCCGACTTGCGCCGGCGCTTGGTATCGGCGATGGACGACCAAACCCTCAGCGTGCTCGTTGAGCGTGCGATATGAGGATTCTCCTCGCAAACCGCGACCGCGCCCCCGAGTGGGCGCCCGAAATCCGTCAGACTGTCCGGCGCATGGAGGCCCAGCGCCGCGCGATTTTTCTGCCGCCGGAGATTGCCGCGCTTCGGCTGCGTGAAGCCCGTTCGGAGCGGGAATACCTGGAAATCCTCACCGACCTCGTGCGCCGTCGCCAACACATCGACACGCTCGGCTATGAAATTCCTCGGCGGAAAGGAATACTCGGCCTCGCAACGTGGGCGGTTCGCTCGCTGCTGTGGGTACTTCTCCGGTATCAACACGAGCGGCTAGCCTTTCGGCAAAATCGGGTCAATTCGAACTTGGTCGCGCTTCTCGAAGCACAGGGCGCAGAGATCGCCGCCCTGCGGCGGGAACTGGAACGCCTGCGGGAACGACCGCCCGCCTGATATGTCCGTCCCCGCCATCCATCAAATCCTTAACGGATTCGCCGACGGCGACGCCATCTCGAATTGCGCGCGCGTCCTCCGCGATCTCGCGCGCCGGCGCGGGGCGGCCTCGGAAATCTTCGCCCCCGCCGCGCACGTCGCGCCCGCCGTTCGCGGCGAGTGCCGCCCGCTGGAGGAATATCAGGGCCGCGCGGGCGATCTCGTGCTGCACCATTACTCGATCGCCTCGCCGGCAGTCGAACGATTCCTCGAGTCCCCCGCGTCCCGGGTTCTTGTCTACCACAACATTACCCCCGCCGAATTTTTCCGCGGATTCGACGACGCGGTTGCCGCCCAGCTCGCCCGCGCGCGCGAGCGGCTGCCGGATGTCGTCCGGCGCGCCGATGCCTGCTGGGCCGTCTCTGAATTCAACGCGGCGGAACTGCGCGCCTCAGGCGCACGCGATCCTGCCGTGTTCCCCCTAGTGTTCGATCCCACCCCGCTCGATGTGCCGGACGACCCCGACGTCCGCATCCGATTCCGGCGCAGGCTCACCACCTTTCTCACCGTCGGCCGCATCGCCCCTAACAAGCGGCTCGAAGTGCTGATCGAGGCGTTCAACTGGTATCACAAAACCCTCGATCCTTTTAGTCGGCTCGTGATCGTCGGCTCCGACCGCAGTTGCCCTCGGTATTTTGCGATGCTCCGGATGCTCGCGGGCGACTTCGATCTACCGAACGTCTGCTTCGAAGGGTTCGCATCGCCCCGCGGCCTGCCGACCTATTACCGCTGCGCGGACGTTTACGTGTCTACGAGCGATCATGAAGGCTACTGCCTGCCGCTGCTCGAGGCGATGTACTGCGGCGTACCCGTGGTCGCCCATGCCATCGGCGGCATGCCCGAGGCGATGGGCGGCGCGGGCGTCTTGTATGAAGGGCTCACGACGGCAGAACTGGCGGTACTCTTGCACAAGATCGCGAATGATCGCGCCGTTCGCCGCGAAGTCTTAGCCTCTCAGCAACGTCGAATCGATCAGGTCCGCGCGCGAAATCTGGAGGCCGAATTCGACGCGCTGCTCGCGCGCGTGCCGCGCCGCTAAGGTCAATCGTTGCGCCAGCGCGTTGCCCGAGCCCCCCGAGAGCTTCGCGACCTGCAACGCAAATTACAACCGGCGGCTCAGCCGCGCCCTGACGGGGTCGCATCACGTTCCCCGATTCGCCGCTGTTCCTCGCTCCGATCAGTCGATTTCGTGCGCCCCGACCGGCCAGCGTCGCGCCGAAATTTCCATACTCTGGAATTTCCATGCCATGGAAGCTGTCGCGCCCCCTTTTTCCATGCCATGGAAAATAAACCGTTGGCCGAGCGGGTTCGCTAGTCGAGCCAGCCCCGCGCGCCGGCGCTGCACGACCTTCCGCCAGCGCCGGCCAGGCAAACCGCTCCCTCCATCGAAATAAAAACGCCCCCGGCCGACGAGGTCGTGCGCGAGGGCGATTTGCATTCCCGCAGGAATGCACTCTGCGAACTCAAGTTCTTGCTGTGAAAAGCAGAAACAAGAGCCGCTCGGATACACTTGTCTCT
Organism: Kiritimatiellia bacterium; assembly: GCA_025054615.1. Taxonomy (NCBI): domain Bacteria; kingdom Pseudomonadati; phylum Kiritimatiellota; class Kiritimatiellia; species Kiritimatiellia bacterium. Next base: position 49,953 of record JANWZO010000013.1, on the reverse strand, counting down.
ACTATGACAATTTCACGATAATCGTCAAGAGTTGGAGGTCGGTCATGAACAAACCGCTCGAACATCGAATCTTGGGTCTGGATATCGGGGCGCGCTCGGTGGGCTGGGCGATCATCGATCAGACGGCAGACGGGGACCAGCTCGTCGCCGCAGGCGCACGAGTGTTCCCGCTGGGAGTGGATGAAAACGATCAATATCGTTCACGAAACGTCAAGCGGCGAGAAGCGCGCTTGCGGCGGCGACTTCTGGCCCGCCGCCGGATGCGGCTGCACGCTGTCCGAACCCTGCTGCAACGAAATGGATTTCTGCCGGAAAACCCGCCGGATCCCAGCGACGCTTCCTGGCAGGCCGTCCTGGGGTTGAATCCGTACGACTGCCGGGCCAAGGCGCTACGCAGCCGGCTTGACCCGTATGAATTCGGGCGGGCCATCTTTCACATCGCGCACCGCCGCGGCTTCAAATCCAATCGGCGGGAGAGTTCCGAAGACGAAGAACGCGGCGTCGTAAAGGCCGAAATCCGCAGGCTGGATGAGGATATGCGGCGGGCGGGCGCGGAAACCCTCGGAGAATACCTGGCCAGCCTGAATCCGCACGAGCAGCGGCTGCGCGGCCGCTACACCTCTCGGGATTGGTATCGGCATGAATTCGACCTTATCATCGAGCGGCAGCAGAACTTGGGGCTGCATTTGCCAGAGACCTTCGTCCACGCGCTGCGGCGCGCAATCTTCTTCCAGCGAAAAGTCTGGTGGGACCCTGCCTCCATCGGCCGCTGTCCGTTTGAGCCGCGGCGCTTGCGGATCCGCGCCTCTCACCCGCTATATCAGCGGTTCCGACTTCTGCAGGCGGCCAATCACCTGGCGGTCCGTTCCTTTGGCGGCGTCTCCCAGAAACTGACGGAAGAGCAGCGCAAAACAGTCATCGAGCTGCTCGAACGCAACGAAAAGGTGTCGTTCGCCGAATTGCGGAAGGCGCTGAGCTTGAAACGGGGATTCACCTTCAATCTGGAAGAGGGCGGGGAAAAGGAGATCAAAGGGAATGTGACCGCCTGCCGGATCCGTTCCGCCATCGGCGCCAAGTGGGACGAGGCGCCGGAACCCATCAGGGCCGCCATCTACGAGGCGGTCGCCAGCATTGAAGACGAGGACCTGCTCAAAGATCTGGCGCTAAAAAAGCCGTGGGGCCTCACGCCGGACGAAGCGGAGAAATTGAGCGAAATCACGCTCGAGGACGATCACGGCGCCCTCTCCAGCAAGGCCATCCGCCGGCTCTTGCCCCACCTGGAGCATGGCCTCTCCTATGCCGAGGCGGTCCAGCGGGTCTATCCGAACCAAGGGACGGAACCCCAGGTGGACCGGCTGCCGCCCGTCGAGGACCTGCGCAATCCCACCGCGCAGCGGGCCATGACCGAAATGCGCCGCGTCGTCAACGCGATCCTCCAAAAATACGGCCTGCCCGGAAAGATCCGGCTCGAACTGGCCCGAGACCTCAAAAAGCCGAAAGCGGCCCGCGTGGAAATGTGGGAGGCCATGCGCAAGCGCGCCGCCGAGCGGGAAAAAGCGCGGGAACAAATTATCAACAAGGCCGGCATCTCGAACCCGTCGCCCGCCGATATTGAAAAGGCCCTGTTGTTTGAGGAGTGCGGTGGCATCTGCCCATATACGGGAAACGGCATCTCATTCCGCGACCTGTTCGGACCCCACCCCCTCGTCGAGGTCGAGCACATCATCCCGTGGAGCCGGAGTCTCGACAATTCCTTCGCGAATAAAACGCTCTGTCGTCGCGACGCGAACAGGGAGAAGCGCGACAAAACGCCGTTTGAGGCGTTCAGCGGCGACAAAGAACGATATGAGGCGATCCTCTCCCGCGTGAAAAAATTCAAAAGCCCATACGCAATGGAAAAATTGCGCCGGTTCCAATGTGAAAATCCGGAAGGGCCCGAAACCGGACTGCTGGTATGGACAGGCGCCGATCTGCACGCCACGTCGCTGGCGGCTCGCCGGGCCGCGGAATATCTGGGCCGCCTCTACCCGCCCGAGGAGCGCAAATCCCGCATCCAGGTCAGCGCCGGTCGCACCACCGCGCAGCTCCGCAGCGCGTGGAATCTCAACCGAATCCTGGGCATTGCGGATGAAAAAAACCGAGAAGATCACCGGCACCACGCGATCGACGCGATCGTGGTGGCCCTGACAACCCCTGCGCTCACAAGAGAATTGACCCTCGCCGCCTCTCGCGCGCAGCGGCCGGGGACATACACGGGGATGGCTCTACCCCCAGCCCTATACCAGCAGATTGAGCACCATATTCGAACCATGCTGGTCTCCCACCGCGTGGATCGCCGTGTCCAAGGTTCGCTGCACAACGAGTCGCACTACGGCATCATCCGTAAAAACGGCAAGACCCTGGTGGTGATCCGAAAAGCCCTGACCGACCTGTCCGAAGATGACATCGACAAGATCGTGGACGACCGGATTCGCGAGCTCGTGCGCGCGGCCGCGGCGGGCGGCAACCCCAGAAAAGTCTTTGCCGACCCGGCCCGGCGCCCCGTCCTGCCGACCAAATCCGGCAGGGCCATCCCCATCCGCCGGGTTCGGATCGAGTCGGGAAAGATTGCCGCCGACAACCTCATTCGCTTAGAGCCCGCTCGAAATGTCGCCGGCGGCGGAAACCATCACGCCGAGATTTTCGAAACGCGCGACAAACGGGGCCAACCCTCCTGGCGCGTCGTCGTCGTGTCCCGGTTCGAGGCCATGCGGCGCAAGCGCTTCGGCGAACCGATCATTCGTCGCGTCGATGAGTCCGGCAACCCGCTCGTCTGCTCCCTCTGCATCGGCGATACGGTCCTTATGCGGCATGATGGCGCCGAAAAATTCTATGTCGTCCAACGTCTCTCGGAAAGAGACTATAATTTTCGGGAAGTTTCGGATGGGCGGCCGGCTACGAAGATCCATGATCCCATCCGAATCAGATCGGCTGACAAACTGCGGCAATTCGGGCTGACGAAACTTTCCGTGGACCCGTTGGGCGAATATCGCCGGGCGCATGACTAACCGCGTGATTGAAATCTCGGAAGGCCCCGTTCGGCTTCGGATCGAAAACGGCCTGCTGGTGGTTGAAAAAAAGGACAGCGAGCCGCGCTCGATTCCCCTCGACGACCTCGCCGTGCTGATCCTGGCGACGGCCCAGGCGTCGTATACGCACAGCGTTCTCTCGGAAGCGGCGAAGCGCAATGTGGCCGTCGTTCTCTTCGATGAAAAATCCATGCCCTTGGCGCTTCTGGCCCCGCTGGCAGGGCATTCCCTGCATCCTCAGACCCTCCGGCTTCAGATCGCGGCGCTTCAATCACGGCCGCTGGTCAAGCGTCTTTGGAAGGGCATCATCGCGGCGAAGGTCCGCGCGCAAGGCGCCGTGCTGCAGCGGCTGGACGGCTCAGACGGCGGCGTGGCGCTGCTGGCGCGGCGCGTGCGCTCCGGCGACGCCTCCAACGTGGAGGCGCAGGCGGCCCGCGCCTATTGGCCGCGCCTCTTTCGTCTCGAATCGTTCCGAAGGGAACCGGGAGCGCCCATCCCGCCCAACCATCTGCTCGATTACGGGTATGCGGTATTGCGGGGGATCCTGGCGCGGGCCGTGGTTGGCGCGGGCCTCCATCCCGCGCTCGGCATCCATCATCGCCACCGCGAAAACGCGTGCGCGCTGGCGGACGACCTCATGGAGCCGTTTCGGCCGCTTGTGGATGAAACGGTGGCCCGCATGGTCCGGAGCGAGGGTCCCGAGCTGCCGCTGGACCGCGAACGAAAACGCCGGCTCATCGAACCGCTGCTGGGAAGGTACACCTACCGCGAAGAGCAGCGGACACTGTTTGATATTGCCTCGATGATGGCGGCTCAACTGGTGCGGATTTTCGCGGGCGATGAGGCCGATCTGGAGGTCCCGCTAGTTTTTGGATAGGCGGGCGCGTCGAGTTGGTCAATTCGGCATACAAGGCAGTGTGGTTGATAGCGATGTTTGATTTGCCCGTCGAGACGCAGAAACATCGGCGGGCCTACGCGCGATTTCGGCGCGAACTGTTGAAGGACGGATTCATCATGCTTCAGTTGTCCGTCTATGCGCGCTATTGCGCCAGCGAGGAGTCCAGCCAGATTCACCGAAAGCGCGTTCGGGAAGCGCTGCCGGAGGAGGGACATGTGCGGGTCGTTACGCTGACAGACCATCAGTTCGGAAAAATGGAGCTGTATGTGGGAAGAAAATCGAAAAAACCCGAAGATGCGCCCGTCCAACTCGAGTTTTTTTAGGCGGCCTGAACAAGACAAGCCCCGCCATCCCAAAGGGTTGGCGGGGCACAAGTGTATCCGAGCGGCCCGTTCCTGCAAATCACAGCGGTTAGAGTTTCAGGGATTTCAAGCGTGTGGTGCTCCGAATAGGACGTTACGGACGGAACATGCGCAAGATGAATTCGAGGGTCCGTGATTGCGAAATGGGCGTCCGAAGCATGATCGAGAGGTTGCGCCCGCGATGGCGGCAGGGCGAGGAGCTTTCGTCACGGACTCCTCCGGTCCGCTGTGTAGGCGGGTCATGATTCGATCAACTGGCCGCGCCAGCGGCCGCGCACGGCATTCGCCAATTCGATCGTCTCGCCGGCCCGAACGTCCGATTTCAAGATACGGCCTTCGACCCAGTCGCCGCGCGCGAGCAATTCAGCGCGCATCACGCCAGCGAGGAGGCCACAGGCCACCGGTGGTGTCACCCATTGGCCGCTGCGGAAAAAGGCAACATTCGCGATGGCCGTCTCCGTGATTTCGCCGCGCTCGTTCCACAGCAGCACATCGTCCGCGCCGGGATGCATCGCAAGGAAGCGGTCGTAGTGTTCGCGGCGGGAGGTCTTGTGAAAGACGAACGGAGTGTCGACATCGATCGGTTCGCGCGCGAGGGCGATCCGTTGCGGGACCGAGAACGGAAGCGGCGCATGGGTGATGGCGATCTCGCCATCCGCGCTTAACTCAACTCGGACGCGGCGCGGCTCTGCGGGAAAGACGCGGGCAGCCTCCTCAAAGCGCAGCCGCGCTCGCGCGGAATCGAAGGGGCGCCCGAAGTGTTCGGCAGAGCGGCAAAGGCGCTCGAAGTGGCGATCGAGGAGCGCTGCGCCTTCCCGCGGATCCCAGCGAAGCGACGTGAAAAGCCTGAAATCGGGGTCTTCGGAAAGCACGCGCGCCTTGGCGAGACACTCAGCGTATTCGCGCCGCGGGTCCGAGTCCCAGACGATACCGCTGCCGACGTCGTACCGCGCGTAACGGCCGTGGAGCCGAACAAGCGTCCGGATCGCCACATTGAAGCGGGCGTTGCCGCCGGGGCCAACGAATCCGATTGCACCGGTGTACACGCCTCGAGGGCCGGATTCGACATCCCGTATTATACGCATGGTCTGCACCTTGGGCGCTCCGGTGACAGATGCGCACGGAAAGAGGGCGGAAAAGACAGAATCGAGTCCGGCATCGGTCTGCGCAGTGACTGTTGAAGTCATCTGCCACACCGTGGGCAGACGTTCGACGTCGAAGAGGCTTTCGACTCGAACCGAGCCGATTCGGGCGATCCGCCCGAGGTCGTTGCGGACCATGTCGACGATCATTACGTTTTCCGCGCGATCTTTTTCGGAGGTGGCGAGGCGGCTGCGGTGGGATTCGTCTTCCTCCGGCCACCGTCCGCGCCGGGCTGTTCCCTTCATGGGTTTGCATCGAATGGTTGTTCCCTCGCGCGCGAAGAAGAGTTCTGGCGAGGCCGAGCAGAGGCTCCATTCCGGGGTCTCGATGAGCGCGCCGTAGGCGCATTGCTGCGCCCGAATCATGCGCGCGAATCGCGCTTCGGCGGGGGCTTCATCCTCCGCCGTCAGCGGAAACGTGAAATTGACCTGATAGGTTTCTCCGCGGGCGATGGCGTCCTTGATTACGGCGACGCGGCGGGCAAACGAGGCTTCATCCAAGAATGGGACCGGGAGGAGGGGAGGTGCCGGCGCGTTGGGAAGTTCGCCCGCTCGGATGTCCTCGAAAATGGCGAACCATGCGAGGGGCAGGGCGAGCGGTGCGTGGGTCTGCAGCGCGGGATCGAATGCGGGAGCTGCCTCATATGCGACGTAGCCGGCGCACCACCGGCCGCGCTGGGCGGCGCGTTCCACCTCGCGCAGGACCGGGCAAACGTCGGAGAGCCGATCGGCGGCGAGGACGGCGGCCGGGGACTGGAAGAGGCTCCAGGCCGGCATGCCCCATCGGGTTTCTCCCTGGATCAGGATTCGCATCGGCGCCGAGCGGTCAGACCGCGAGGAAAGCGTTTTGCTTGCCGCGAAAAATACGGTACAAGCGCCGGCGATGTCCAACGGGCTTTCGGAGCGTTTGCAACGCCTTGAAGAGCGGATCGCCGCGGCATGCGCGCGCGCGGGCCGTTCGCGGCGCGACATCACGCTAGTTGCGGTTTCGAAGACACATCCGCCCGAGACGATTTCGGAAGCCGCCGCGTTGGGTCTTCGCGTGTTCGGCGAGAACAAGGTGCAGGAAGCCCGCGCCAAGATTCCGGAGTGCCCTAGCCATCTCGAATGGCATTTGATCGGTCACCTCCAGACGAACAAGGCCAAGTGGGCCGTGGAGCTTTTTGAATTGATCCATTCGGTAGATTCAGAGCGGCTGGTGCGCACGCTCGAAGAGGAGGCGGCCAAGCGCGGCCGCACTGTACAAGTGTTGCTGGAGGTGAACGTTTCGGGCGAGGCGTCGAAGTTCGGCCTCGCGCCGGAAGCCGTCCGTTCTGTGCTGGACGTTGCGAATGCGTGTCCGCACGTCGTCGTAAGGGGCCTGATGACGATGGCGCCGTTAGTGGCCGATCCGGAGAAGGCCCGCCCGTATTTTGCAAAACTGCGCGAACTGCGCGACCGGCTCGCGCGCGAGACCGGCTCGCCGCTGGAGCACCTCTCGATGGGGATGAGTGGCGATTTCGAGCCGGCGATTGAGGAGGGTGCGACGTTGATCCGAATCGGCACGCTACTCTTTGGAGAACGGAGGCAGACGGCGAATGACTGACCTGCTTTGCACGCGTGTTGCCTTCATCGGCGCGGGGAACATGGCCGAGGCGATGGTGTCCGGCCTGCGGCGGGCGGGAGTTCCGCCGGAAAATATTCGAGCATCCGACATTCGGCCGGAGCAGCTCGAGCGATTTCGGCGCCTCTTCGGCGTGGCGACCTACGCTGCGAACGCGGATGCCGCTCGCGATGCGGACGTGATTGTCCTCGCTGTGAAACCGCAGCAGATGGCGGCGGTGCTTCCCGAACTCGCCCCCTTCTCGAGAGTTGCTCTTTTCCTCAGTATCGCCGCGGGGATCCCGACGGCGCGGCTTGAGGCGGCGCTGGGGTCCAGCGCCCGCGTGGTTCGCGCGATGCCAAATACTCCGGCGCTGGTGGGCGCGGGGATCGCGGCGCTCTGCCGCGGTGCAAGGGCCACCGAGGGCGATCTGGCGCTTGCCGAGGCGCTGATGCGCGCGGTCGGCAAAACCGTACAGGTCGAAGAGGCGCTAATGGACGCCGTAACCGCGATCAGCGGGAGCGGGCCCGCCTATGTCTTCCGCATCATGGAGAGTCTTGAGCGCGCGGCGATCGCGCAGGGGCTGCCCTCGGAGGTAGCGCGGCAACTTGTTCTTGCGACCATTGCCGGAGCTGGCCAGCTGGCGGAGCGGACGGGCCGGGCGCCCGCCGAGCTGCGCCAGCAGGTCACGTCCAAAGGCGGTACCACCGAGGCAGCGCTGCGCGAGATGGAGGTGAGAGATCTCGACGGTCTGTTCGCAGCGGCCGTTGCCGCGGCGGTCCGGCGCGCACGCGAACTGGCCGCGGGATAGCCATGCCAACGAAGCGCGCGAAGCCCTGGGATGAGTCGAATTATGCCGCGCCCCGTCGCAGCCGAATTCGCACGGCATGGAACGCGGTCAAGACGGTCGGGCTACTCGCCGTGATCGCCTACGTTACGGGCTGGTTCGTCGGCCGGACGGAGGGTTTTCGCTCGATCGTCGAATCGCGCCTGACCCGCGCGCTGGGACTGCCCGTCAAACTGGATCGAGTTTCGGTGGATTGGCGCTACAACCTAACTCTGTACGGGTTGCGTACGGAGGGCGGTCGTCGCCCGGGCTATGCTCCGGTTACCGCACGTCGGGTCGAGATCGAATGGATGTGGTCTGACCTGTTCCGGCGCTTTGCGGTTGGGATCAACCGCATCGAACTGGAGCGCCCGACGATTGCCTTTGAGCGAGATGATAACGGGCGCTGGTCGCCCCATCGCCTGGCGCCCTACGGCAGGGCGCTGGCGCGACAGTTTCAGATCGCATGGGAAGAGGGCGAATCGGCTGAAGCCGGCGCATCAAGCCGCAGCGGGGAGGTGCCTGCGGCGGATAAGGAGGGGGCGGAGGCGCTTGCCGAGGCGGTTAGGTCGGCGGGGCTCGATGCGTCCATTCGCGTGGTGGGCGGCGAGTTGTCGTGGTGGTTGGATACGCAGGCGCCGCGTGCGTCGCTTGAGGGCGTTACGCTGGAGATCACCCCGCTGCGTGCGCCAGGCCGCGCGATGCGGCATGTCTGGGCAAAGGTCAAGCGGGCGTCCTCACTGGACGGACCCGCATTTCGCGACCTGACCCTGGAGTTATTAGATATCGGCGATCAGCAGATTGTGTTGCGATTTACGGCCGATCACCACCCGAATACGCGTTGAATCCATCGGCTGGCGGTGCAGCCGCGCCCGTTCCGCCGGTCGCGTGCTACGAAGGCCGGTGTCTGTCGATGTCCGCCCGGCGGAGCAGTTCGCACAGCAGGTTATCGGGCAACATGGCCCGCGTCGTGGCGAGGAATCCCGACGCGTGCACGAAGACGATGGACGGGTCGCCCTGAAGTCTCCGAAAATCGAGCGACTCGGGTGGACAGGTATCGAGCCGCATGATGGCCCAGCCCTCGCCGCGCGGGTCTTCGGCAACGATTGCGCGCGCGTCGGGGCATCTTTCCCGCACGAGAATACGGGAGACAGCGGAGTAGACGGCGGGCGGGACGTGCCGAGCAGAGGGGATGACGATTGCGCGGGCGCCAGGCGACCACTCGAGGGTGCGAACCAAGGGGGCCAGCCGATCTTCCTCGCGCCGACAGCTTTTTAAGTCGCTAACCAGACGTTTTCCCATGTCGACGAGAGCGCGGAAAAATGGATGGTGCCCTTCGAGGCGATCGATCTGGGAAAAATAGCTGGTAAAGGCCAGTTCGATCGGGTTGGCCAGCAGGTCGTTGAGCCGCTCAGCAGGGAATCCGGCGGTTTGCGCCACGGTTGCGGCGCCGATTGCGTCGATCCGCGCGAAGGTTTCGATCCAAGGCCAGTACCGTTTCGCGTCGTCCAGCAGCTCGAAATGCTCGAGCATGAGCAAAAACGAGCAAGTGGACGGCTCTGCGGGAAACTGGTGGTGGTCGAAATTTTTGAGATTCCGGTCGTGGCGGCGTCCAATGTCGACCACGTAGGTGGTGGGATCCCGGAGCTCATCCTCTGAGACTTCCCGCACGCGGCGGATTTCCATGATCCGGTCGTCTGCGGCGAGGGCGACGAGGATAGCGGCGATCTCATCCGCGTGCGCGTTTCCGGAATGGGTGATGATCCGGCGCGGTCGGGCGTCCGGCGGCCGGATCGGCCCATTTCCTGCGAGCGAAAAATTGCCCTGCATCCTGCGCAACGTGTTCTCCAGCAGGCCGAGATTGTTGGCACGGACCTTGAGAAGCAGCCGGAGGGTCAGCCCCCGACGCGCCAGCGAGAGATCAAGAATTTGGCCGAACTGCCCCCAATAATTTTCCGCCCTCCGGGTTAGGATATGTCGGTCGAGAGCGGATTCGGGCTCGTAGTGGCGAACGTATAGGATGTTCGGGGTAACCCAGACGGCCGTCCATGTTCGTTGATTTCGGGTCAGGGTCTGGTCGGACCATCGGTCGGCATTCAAAATGCCGGGAATTTCTTCCGGCGGCGATTCCTCCGAGGTCGGCCGGGACGGCCGCGAGGGGGGGGCCGGTTGCGTGCGCAGAAACTCGTTCAACCCGCGTAAGGCGTCGGGAACGGGCTTTCTATAGATCCGCGCAAGCTCTTCAACGATGGATGTGAATCGGCTCCGATCGATCACAGCGAGATTGAGCGATGCGGCATAAGAGCGCTGGATGTCGTCGAATGTGCAGTTGGGCCGAATCAATACGCCGCGGGCATTACTGCCTCCGAGCGCGCGCAGAGCGGAGCCGGCATCGCGAATTTGTTGAATCAGCGCGGCCTTGTCCTCCTGGAGGGCAAGTTTGCAATCCAAGTAGACGATGATGCCGGAATCGTGCGTGACAACGTCCAACTCCGTCTCGACCCGCCCTTCGGCGGTGATCGCCTTCGCATTTAGCCAGATGCTTGCAGGCTGGAACGCGGAGGCGAGCGCGGCAATCACCTCCTCAAAGAGCGCGCCTGCGGCGGCGCCCGCGTCGCCGAGACCGCAGGTCTGGAATGCGTCGCGCCAATCCCACTCATTCGAGTAGGCGGCCCGGAAAAGCTGTTCCAGCGGAAGGCAGCGGGGGTCGCGGCCCTCCCAGCGAACATCGTGCTGGGTTGAGAAATGCAGAGAAAGCAGCTCGTCCAGAGGCAGCGAATTGACCCGATCTTCGGGAATGGCGATCGGAAAGCCAGTCAACAGGCCGTTCTCTCGGCGGAATTCGTACCACGCGCCGTCAATTTCGCGATAGATGAACTGAGCCGGGACCTTCCCGACCGCCTGCGAAAGGCCGATTGCGATCAGCTTGTTGCCGCCCGTGAGGTTGACCACCCACCGGGCTTTGGGATCGCCAGCCACGATGGACGCCATTTTTTCGTAGAGTCGGGCCGGCTGCATGTCGATCGGGTGCATGTGGACGACCGTGCCGCTGTGGTTGCGCTCCACCAACCGTTGCAGACGCCGGGCGGGTTGGATCGAGCGATGGGCGTCGGCCGTGTGGAGGATTTCGAGCGAGGCGAGACCCGCCGGTTCGCCAACCAGCCATTCGATGCTGTAGAGGTTGGGCCAGATCTGCTCGCTTGCGACGACTATGAGCCGATGATGGGGCATGGCGCCTCCCCTTGCTCCGCGTTGAATGAGTAGCACATCGGCGGGATTGGCGGGAGTGTTTCTGGAGAGGCCCAGCGGCGGGGCCTATGCGTAGATTCAAGAGTCCAGGGTTATGAAGGCGAGACTGTCCGCGGCGAGGTCCAACACTGCCACGGTAGGGCGCGCGGCCCGGTGGACGGCGCCGGGATTGATGACGCGCGTCCGCCCCACGCGTTCATCGCGGGGCATGTGGGTGTGGCCGGTGAACACGTAGTCGAATTCGCCCGATCCGATCGCGCGGGCCAGTTCAAGCTCCCGATGGCCGTGCAGCACGACGGCCTGTTTGGCGCCGAAGGCGATTCGCAGCAGGAGGGGAATCGACATGTTGCCGCAAAGGCGCCAGGTCCACCCCTCCGGTTCATCAACATTTCCGAGCACCGCATAAAAGGGGATGGAGTGTGCCTCGCATCGTGTGGTCATCTCTAGGAGAGTGTCTTCGCAGCCGATGTCGCCGCAGTGGAGGATCGCGTGGACGCCACGGGTGAGCAGCAGGTCGATCGCATGGCACGTCCTCGGGATGTTGCTGTGCGTGTCGGACAAGATTCCGATCCGCACGCAGGATTCCGGGGCTTGCACGGCGGCATGCATCGCGGCAAATCCTGTTTCAGGTATCGACTAAGACGGCGGAGTTTCGCAGGCCGGAAGCGCCTTTTCGACTACGAACTCCTCGCGCTCATCCTCGCGGATGACGGCTCCGAAGAGATCCGGATCGTGGTCGAACAGCAGGAGGATCCCTTCACGGGCCGCCCGGGGCAGCCATTCGCGTTTCCACGCGCGTGTGTCGAGCGGGAACGTGTCGTAGCTGGTCTGGAACACCATGCGCAGGTTGTGGCGCATGGGGCAGACATCGCCGCAGAAGAGCGCCTGGGTGACGCCGGAGAATTCCGCCGCGGCGTGGTGGTTCAACTCGAGCGCAGGGTGGGCGAGTCGAATTGCGCAGTGGCCACGGGTGTGGCCCGAGGTCCGGTGCATCCAGATGCCTGGCAGCACTTCCGCTTCGTCGGGCTCGACGAGGATTTTCTCACACGATTCCAATGGCGCGATTGTCTCGCGGGGGTAGGACTTGTAGAGAAGCGGGTTGCCCGAAATGGCATCCGCCCACTCGAGGGCGTGTATGTAAAACCTCGCGCGCGGGAATGCGTAGGCTGAGCCGGCATGGTCCCAATGCAAGTGGGTGAGCACGACAAAATGGATGTCGTCCGGCCGTTTCCCCGCCCGGCGAAGAGCGTCGCCCAGGGGCCAGCCCGGCCCCAATCCGTGCAGTCGCTGCTCCTTCTCAGAGAACCGCTCGGCGGCTCCGCACCCCGAGTCCACAAGGCCGCAACGGCCGTCGTCGAGTTCCACCAGCAGGACGTGGGCATGCTGCGGGATGCGGTTCTGCTCGTCTGGCTGAATCCTGCGGGCCCAGATGGCTTTTGGGACGAGGCCAAACATGGTTCCGCCATCGCTGAGGAAGGTGGAGGCGACGAGCGGCGTGAAGCGCATAGCGGGAACTCAGCGGGGTGCAGGCGAGGGCACGCGCGGAGAAGCTGGCGCGGGCGTTGGGGAGGTCGGGCGGGGCGCGGCAGGTCGGGCGGCGGACTGCGTCGACGGGGCCGGCGCCGAAGGTTGCGGAGCGGCGGGCGCGGACGCCGCTTTGGCCTGAGCCGCTTTTTGTTCAGCAGCGCGGCGGGCAGCCGGGCTTGGAGCGAGCATCATCACGATGAAACGGCCGAGGTCCTCGGGCGGTCGCTCGATTTTGGCGATGCCTTCGACGTCCTTCATCAGCCGGTGCATGAGCTGGTGTCCAAATTCCTTGTGGACCTGTTCCCGACCGCGGAACATCAGCGACGCCTTGACGCGATGCCCCTCTTCGAGGAACTCGCGAATATGGCGGAGCTTCGTCTGATAATCGTGGTCCTCGACATTAGGGTGGAATTTCACCTCTTTGACACGTTGGCCGGCCTGGTGGCGGCGCGCCTCCCTTTCCTTCTTGGCCATTTCGAACTTGTACTTGCCGAAATCCATGATTCGGCAAACCGGCGGCTGGGCGGTTGGCGCGATTTCGACCAGGTCGAGGTTGAGCTGGCGCGCTCGCGCGAGGGCTTCTGAGATGGGCACGATGCCGATCTGCTGGCCGTCGGGGTCGAGCAGGCGAACGGTCGGCACACGAATTTGGTTGTTGATGCGGATTAGGTTGCGAATGGCGATACCTCCCTGGTGTTGATGGTGAAGTTGGCGTCCCGAGCTTCCACGAGCTTCAAGCCGGCAGTGCGACGGGCTGGATCGACAGGGCGCGCTCTGCCACCTCCTGTTTGATGCGCGCCCGGAAAACCTCAAGCGACATGGCGCCCAGGTCGCCGTGTCCGCGCGCGCGGACTGCTACTGTTCCGGCGGCGGCTTCGCGCGCGCCGACGATCAGCATGTAGGGGATCTTTTCGAGTTGCGCGTCGCGTATCCGCGCGCCGATTTTCTCCGGTCGTCGGTCGACCGTGACCCGGATATCGTCGATGCGGAGTTGCTCGGCGACGCGCTCGGCGGCTTCGTTTTGCGCATCGGTGATCGGCAGCACGCGCACCTGTTCCGGCGCCAGCCAGACCGGAAACGCGCCGGCATATTGTTCGACGAGGATGCCGAAGAACCGCTCGAGGCTCCCGAAAAGGGCGCGGTGGACCATGTAGGGCCGGTGCGGCTGGTTGTCAGGACCGATGTATTCGAGCTGAAACCGTTCGGGCAGGTTGAAATCGAACTGGATGGTGGTGCACTGCCATTCGCGCCCGATGCAGTCGCGCACCTTCATGTCGATTTTCGGGCCATAAAACGCGCCGCCGCCCTCGTCCACTTCATAGGGAATCGATTCGGTCTTCAGCGCGTGTTCCAGCGATTCGGTGGCGCGCCGCCACTGCGCTTCATCCCCCACGCTTTCGCTCGGACGGGTCGCGAGATAGGCGGTGATGTCCGTGAAGCCGAAGGTCTTCCAGATGAAGTTGGAGAACCGGATGACGCGGACGATTTCCGATTCAATCTGCTCGGGGGTGCAGAAGATGTGGGCGTCGTCCTGGGTGAATCCGCGCACGCGCAGGAGGCCGTGGAGCACACCGGCCTTTTCATAACGGTAGACTGTGCCCAGTTCGGCCCAGCGCAGGGGCAGATCGCGGTACGAGCGCTTTCGGCTTTTGTAAATCTGGATGTGGAACGGGCAGTTCATCGGTTTGATGAAATACTCGTTCTCATCGATCTTCATCGGCGCATACATGCTATTGCGGTAGAAACCGAGATGACCCGAAATTTCCCACAACAGGCTTCGGCCGGTGTGGGGGGTGTAGAGCAGGTCATAGCCGGCCCGGAAATGTTCGCGCCGCCAGAATTCCTCGATGATCGCGCGGACGCGCGCGCCGTTTGGATGCCAATGGATGAGTCCGGGGCCGACCTCCTCCTGGATGCTGAACAGGTCCAGCTCGCGGCCGAGTTTTCGATGGTCCCGCTGTTTGGCCTCCTCGAGACGCTTCAGATGCGCTTCGAGTTCCTCCTGTGTCGGGAAGGCCGTGGCGTAGATTCGCTGCAGCATCGGGTTCGTTTCGCGCCCGCGATAGTAGGACCCGGCCACGGAAAGAAGCTTGAAGGCGCGAATCTCGCCGGTGGACGCCACATGCGGGCCGCGGCAGAGATCGATGAACTCTCCGTTTCGATAAAAAGTGATGACCTCTCCTTCCGGAATGTCCGCGAGGCGTTCCAGCTTGTATCGCTGCTTCATGCCTTCGATGAGCGCCCGCGCCTCGTCCCGGCTGACCTCGATCCGCTCAAAGGGCTGATTTTCCGCGATGATCTTCGCCATTTCCGCTTCAATGGCGGGAAAATCCTCGGGACCGAGCCGGTGGGTCAAATCGAAGTCGTAGTAGAATCCGTCCTCCGTCGGGGGGCCGATGTCGAGCTGAACGTCGGGGCCGAACAACCGGCGGACGGCTGCGGCCATGACATGGGCCGCACTATGACGCATCCGGTAGAGGAAACTGGCCGGATCCATCGTCATGAAAATGGGGGCGAGAAACGCTGCATGAACGGCAGCGGATCAAGACGACGGCCGACGCGAGCCGCGGAGGGCTGATTGGGCAAAGCAAAACATCTCGGTAATATAAACCCCGCTTTATCCGGCCAAGTCAAGCGGGTTTGGCGCGGGTGTACGGCAATCACGCGACCTCTTCTCTGGATGATTCCACTGCATCCAAGCTTGCCACGGCGGACGCGGGGGATATCCTCATACGTTTTTCGGAGGGATTCACGGAATGTCGGGTATTCAGCAAACGACCCTGCCGCCGGTTGAGCAGCAAACGGAAGAATGGTTCATGGCGCAGATCGGGAAGCAGGCTATCGACGTGGCCGCGCTTCTTGAAGCCCTGCGGATGCTGCACGAGGCGGGACAGGTCCGCGAGGCCGAGCAGCGTCTCGAGCTTTTGCAGGATACGCTCGCCGAGCGAAAACGTATTCCGGAAGCGCTCGAGGTTCTCCAGATGCGCGCTCGCTGGGCCAGCCCGGAACTGCGCGAATCCACGAATTGGCCGGAAGAGGCGGCCGACATTCTGGGCGGCGAATGGGAACAGCGCGCACTGATTGATGAAGCGGGCTTTTCCCGGCCCATCCCGCCTACCGAGGCCATCCGACGGCTGCGTCTGCTGGTCAGCCTGAAGGAAGGGGCGCACGTGTACGACCGGACCTGGGGGCTCGGCATAGTCTCTCGCGTCGATGCGTTCAACAAGAAGGTTGAGATCGATTTCGAACGGCGATCGGGACATCAGATGTCACTCGCCTATGCCGCGGAGAGCCTGTCGCTCGTGGGGGACGACCATCTCTTGATGTGGAAGGTTCGCCGGTCGGAGGACTTGCGCCGTTTGGTCCGGGACGATCCCGCGGAGGTTGTGCGCATGGCGCTGCGCAGTTTCGGTCCGGTCACTGCCGCGCAATTGCAGAGCCTGTTGTCGCCGTCGATCGTGACGGAGCCGGACTGGAAGCGTTTCTGGGATGCGGCGCGCAAGAAACTCAAGCAGGATGGCACGGTCCTCCTGCCCGCGTCGCGGACTGAGCCGATGCGCTTGATGGAGGGTGGACGCGCCCAACAGGACCATTGGTTCGACACGTTTGCGCGGGAGCGAAACCTCGCCCGGATCGTTGGAGCGCTGGAGGAATTGGCTGCTCGCGGGCCGGCCCAGGCGCTGACGGAGGCGCAGCGGCGCATTGTGCTCGACCGGGTCGGCTTCGCACTAAAAGGGGCGCCTAGCCAGGATCTTGCAACACCTGCGCGCCTCGCCATTGCGGCCGACGCGCTCGGTCTCGGTGACCAAATCGATCGCGCGCGGCTGCCCGATTTCTTCCAGGGCCGCATTTTCGACGAGGTCGTACGTCAGTTGCCCGCGCGCCCGTTGCGGGCCTTTTTGCGATATCTCGACCGCCAGAACGCGACGACCTTGCGGTCGATGCTGCTCGACCGGATTCCGCGGATGGATCCCGGTCCTCTCAATGAGGCGGTCGCATACCTCGAGGAGGCCGGTGCCTCCGCCGAACTGGCGGCCTGTTTCAAGAGAGTGTTTGATGTGCGTGCGCCGAGCCTCGAAATGCTGGCCTGGTTGAGCCGCAATCTCGAGAAAATTCAAGAGTGGAATCTTTGCGCACCGGTCACCGCCGTGGTGCTGATGGTGGAGGCTCTCGAACAGGAAGCCGCCGGGGAACGGCTGAAGGCGCAAAATCAGATGCGCGAGCGTTTCGCGAAACCGGAATGGCTCAAGGAGATGCTGGGGATGATGGACGCGGCCGACCGCGAGAAAGTGGTCAAACGCATCAAGGAGTCGCCCGGCTGGTCTTCATTGGACCGCGCGTCCGTGCTCGGTCAGATCGTCAAAGTGGATCCCTCGTTGGGCGCGCTGCTGGTGGCCCGGGAAGAAAGGCCCGCAGGACCGCGGGGGCCGGTAACCTCCTTGCGGAGTTTTCGCGAGCGGCAGCGGCAACTGGACCGGATAGTCTCGGTTGAAATCCCCAAGGTGGCTAGGGACATTGCCATCGCGCGCAGCTATGGCGACCTGCGCGAGAATCACGAGTACAAATCCGCCAAGGAAATGCAGGCGCTGCTATTTCGGCGGCGAGATGAGCTCATGCAGGATCTGCGGCGCGTGACGCCGACCGATTTTCGCGACTTCCCGGCTGACAAGGCCGGCGTGGCGACGACTGTGACGCTCGCGTACTCCGATGGCCGCCGCGAAACCTACCATATCCTCGGCGTTTGGGACGGCGAGCCCTCCCTCGGCATCATTTCATCCACATCCCGCATGGCGGAGACCTTGATGGGCCATGTCGCCGGCGACCGGGTTGCCGTGCCGTCTGAACACGGAGAGGTGGAGGCGGTGGTCGAGTCCGTTTCGCCTCTGGATCCGAAGATCCGAGATTGGGCCTCTTACGAGGGATAGGCCCGCGGATGGGGGAAATCCTTCAACAATTCCTGCAGCGCGACGCGTCGCCGCTGGTTCAGTTTATTAAATACGCCATCGGCGGGGGCATCGCGACGGCCGTGGATATGGCCGTTTTCTTTCTGTTGGCCTGGAAGGTATTTCCCGCGCTGCGCGAAAACGATCCGGTGGCCCGGCGGCTGGGACTGCGAGTGCGGCCGGTTGAAGAAGAGCAGCGTTCGCGCCGATTCGTCATTTGCACGGCGCTGGCTTTTGTGTTTTCCAACCTCACGGCGTACCTAATTAACATTTACTGGGTGTTCGAGCCGGGGCGTCATCCGTGGTATGTGGAGGTTGCGCTGTTTTATGCCGTATCCGGCATCAGCATCGTGATCGGGACCGCGATCGGGTGGTCGATGATCCGGTATCTGCACCTGAGCACGAGTTTTTCATACGCGGGCAAATTAATCGCGTCCCTGTTGATCAACTTTGTGTGCCGGAAGTATCTCGTTTTCAAGGGCTGAGGCGGCCCGCAGGCCAGAGGCTTTAAGAAATCCCGAGCGCGCGGAGCGCCTGGTAGGTGGCCCACGCCGCGGTGTACGCCAGGACGCTCATGTAGCCAAGTTGAAGGGCGGCCCATTTCCAACTGCCCGTCTCCTTGCGTGTGACTGCCTGGGTCGGCAAGCATTGTGCGGCGAGGATGTAGAAAACGAGCAGGCTAAAGCAGGTCGCCGTCGTGAAGACCGGCGACCCGTCTGCGCGGCGGGCCTGGCGAAGCGTATCGTAGAGTGACGTCGGTTCCTCCTCTGCGCGATCCGCGCCGACACCGTAAACAACGGCCAGCGTCGAGACGATCACCTCACGTGCGGCGAACGACGAGACAATCCCGATGCCGATCTGCCAGTTGAAGCCCAGCGGCTCGATCAGCGGTTCGATCCAGTGCCCGATCCGGCCGGCCAGCGAGTGGGCGAGCGCATACTGTTCCTCTTGGAAAGTCGCCTCTCGCTCCAGCTCGGCGGCTTTGTCCATTTGCCCAGCGGCGTTTAGCGCCGCGGCCTGCTCGCGGAGCTGGAGCGCCTCCGCCGGCGGGTCCGATTTCGGATACGTGGCCATAGCCCATAGGATCACAGAGATCATCAGGATCAGCGTGCCCGCCTGTTTGACGAACATTCGAGCCTGGTCATAGGTGTGGAGCAGCGCCGTCCGGAGTGAGGGCATACGGTAATTCGGCAGCTCGATCACCAGCGGACGGGTTTCACCCGGCAGAATAGTCCGCTTGAGCAAAAATGCCGAAAGAATTCCGGCGATGATGCCTACCCCGTATGCCCCGAGAAAAGTAGCGGCGGCCAGCCCGGGCTTATCCGGGAACAACAGCGCGATCACCATAGTGTAGACGGGGATTCGCGCCGAGCAGGTCATGAGCGGCGCAACCAGAATGGTCACCAGGCGGTCGCGCCGGTCCTCGATCACCCGCGTCGCCATTATTGCCGGAATTGCACACGCATGCGCGGAAAGCAGCGGGACGAAGGCCTTCCCGGGCAGGCCGATGCGACGCATCAACCGGTCCATCACGAAGGCCGCGCGCGCGAGATATCCGGTGTCTTCCAGAAGCGCGAGGAAGAAGAAGAGGATGCAGATTTGGGGAAGGAAAACGAGGATGCCGCCGACCCCGCCGATCACGCCGTTAACCAGCAGGCTCTGAAGATCGCCGGGCGGAACGACCCTCGCTACGAGATTTCCAATCGTCGCAAACAGGTGGTCGATCATGTCCATCGGCACGGAGGCCAGATGGAAAATCAGGTAAAACATGACCGCCATAACCCCGAAGAACGCGATCAGCCCCCCCACTGGATGGGTCAGGACCCGGTCGATTTGTTCCGTCCGCCCACTGCGGGCCGTTCGCGGTGCACGGACGAACCGGCCCGCGACCGATTCGGTCCACGTGTAGCGGTTTTGGAAGGGGCAGGTCGAGCAGGCAGAGCACGCGATAGCCTGCTGAATGATCGGAATCCTCGTTTCGGTTCGTCCCAGTTCCTTCGCCAGCGCGGCGACAAGATCATCGAGCCCGCGACCCGTCTTCGCGCTAACGGCGACCACGGGGCAGCCCAGTTCCCGCGACAAACCCGCCACGTCGATGCGCATGCCCTCCGCGTCCGCAAGATCGATCATGTTCAGCGCAACCACGACCGGCACGTCGTGCTCCAGCACTTGGCTGACGAGGAATAGATTTCGCTCGAGATTGGTTGCGTCCGCGACGACGATGGCCGCCTCCGGACGATGGCTATGGGGCGACCCACCCAGAAAGGCCTCCGCGGCGATTCGTTCTTCCAAGGTGGTGGGGTTCAGGCTATAGAGGCCGGGCAGGTCAACTAGGGAGGCCCGAAATCCATTGCGTTCCATGGCGCCGACGCGGTGCGACACAGTGGTGCCCGGGAAATTAGCTGTTTTGGCCCGATGCCCTGTCAGGGCGTTGAAGAGCGTCGTTTTGCCGGCGTTCGGATTGCCCAATAGGACAACCCGGGGCGTCCGGCGGTGCCGTTCCGCGGTGGTCGGTTCGAGGGTGAGGAGGGGCCCACTCATGCTTGTTTCAAGCAGGAGATGTGGTCGCAGAGTTGGACCCAGACTCGCTGTGCGAGGCGGCGGGAAACTCCCAATCGGGAATTGAACACGCGCAAAATCATCGGGTCGCCTCGCTGGATGAGTTCCAGCCGGCGCCCGGCGCAGATGCCCATCGCCATGAGCCGGCGCATGTCGTCGCTGTCGGCCTCAACGTGGTGTACGACCGCGCAGGACTTTGCGGGAAGTTGATCAAGGGGGATGGGCCGCGGCGACGCGTCGGGGACACTCGTGTTTGAGAGAGGTTGCACGGTTTCTCCACCGAATGTTTGATATATCGACCAAACCCGTGTGTCAAGCGGCGCCCAGCCGATATTGGTCTCAAGCTAGCGCTTGCATCCGCGCCCGCCGTTGACGCCGGTTTGCGGACGGGCAAATTATGGGCCATGAACGTTTACGCCTGGCTGTGGGGCGTTTGGGGGGTCCTGCGCGGATTCCGCGAGACGGACGCGGCGGCCGACCCGATTGAGCAGTTTCAGCGGTGGTTTTCGTTCGCGAAGCGGGCGAGGATCCATCAGCCGAATGCATTTTCGCTGGCGACCTGCGATGACGGCCGACCATCGTCGCGAATGTTGCTACTGAAGGGCGTGGATGCCCGGGGCTTTGTGTTCTTTACGAACTATGAGAGCCGCAAAGGCCGGGAGATCGAGAAGAATCCGCGCGCGGCTATGCTCTTCTTCTGGTCCGAACTGCATCGACAGGTCAGAATTGAGGGCGCGCTTGAAAAGATTTCGCGGGAAGAGTCAGAAGCCTATTTTCATACCCGGCCGCGCGGCAGCCAACTTGGCGCCTGGGCTTCGATGCAGAGCCGGCCGCTCGACTCGCGGGATACGCTAATCCGGCGCGAAAAAGAGTATGAACGTAAATTCGCCGGCCAGCCGGTTCCCCTACCTCCTTATTGGGGCGGCTTCCGACTGACTCCCGAACGGATGGAATTCTGGCAGGGGCGGCGCTACCGATTACATGACCGGCTGGTTTACGTTCGAGAGGGCGGGCGCTGGTCGATTCAGCGGCTATATCCCTAGGGCGTCGAGACGAGTCGGGCGATCGTTCCGGCCCCGGCCCGCTCCCCTGTGGTGGGAGATCTGCCCCCTCTTCGGCGGGCGAGTGGTAGGTATCAGAATCCCGGTAGGTTCAGATTCATCGGCAGCTCAATTCGCTGCTGGGGCGGAACAATCGCGCGAAATTGCGGAGTGTCGCGGATTGAGGCAAATCGCGGATCCTTGCGGGCCATGTCGCGCATTGGTTCACCGCCGAGCTCGATGGCGCGGCGGAGAGAGCGCACAGCGTCGGTTGACCGCATGAGCTGCGCCTGCGCGGCAGCGAGGTCGAACCAGACGCGGGCGTTAGAGGGTTCCTTTGACACATAGCGTTCGAGAGCAGCCGTGAGCAGGTCGGGTCGATTCGCCTGAGCGAACAGTTCGGACACCTGCAGAATGACCTGGGGCGGCAGGTGTTCCTGATGGATGATGCTCATGGTGAGATTTTCAAATAGCGGTGTAAGGTTCATCAACCGATAGATGTTTGCCAATTCGAGCGCAGATCCGATGTCCGCGCCTTGCGCCATGCGCGGCTCGAGTTCGCGGCGCCGGTTATCGAGCGCCTCCAGATTGCGAATTTGTTGCAGAAACTCGGCGATCCGGTCGTTGCCAGGGTCCTCTCGCAGAAAATTCTCGATCACTTCGCGTGCCTTGGCGAACCGGAACTGCTGCATCTCCACGTCGGCGAGCCGGAAATTCGCCTCCGGGCTGAGCGGATAGAGCCGGATCGCCTGCTGGAAGGCGTACTCTGCCTCCTCAAACATCCGGCGGTAGGCATAAAGCCCTGCAATCGCACTGCGCAGCTTGGAAAAGGTTTTGCGCGCCACCACGTCGCGGAGGAATTTTGGATTCGACATCAGCCGCTCGACGTACCAATCCCAGAAGGCGCGGTCCTTGCGGACCAGCTCGGGGTCCAACGAGGGGACCTCATCCCGGTTGATCTTCATGATCAGCCCGTGGGGCGTTAGATAGGGGTACATCCAGGGAATGACGTAGCTCTCTTCGACGTAGAAGTCGTGTCGGGCCTTGTTCGCGTCGAAGATCATCCGGGCCAAGATGCCGTTGATCGTCATTACGCCCTGCACACCCTGAACACTGACGCGGCCGCCCTCAAACGAGACGTCCGCGCCCGCGGGGATGCGACCGGCTCGGACGTCCTCGACATACTTTTGGAACGCGAAATTGCTGTCCTGCTGGGACGGGATCCAGATCAGGTCGCCGTAGAGGTCCCGCATCACGTTCATGTACGTGTTGTCGGCCAACGCGTTCTGCGTGATGAGGTAAATGTCGGACCGGTAATGGGCGGAATAAATCATATAGGTGGGCACGAAACGGCCCGGGTCGGTGCCGCCGAAGAAGATCGCGTTGGTGGTCATCGGCGGCGGGTAATCGGGGGTCGGATACGTTGCGCGCTCGTGCTCGGGCAGCTCGGAGAGGATGGCCCGCACGCCTTCCAACTGCCAGGCGCCGAACTGCCAGCCGAAGTCGTGCCCGTTCTGCTCGGCGCCGCCGACGAGTTTGATGAACTCCTCGTCGTAGGCGTTTTTCAGCAGCGGCACGCTGGTCAGCGCGAGAGCGCCCGCACAAGCGGCGTAGAGAACGACGCGATTGCCTCCGAGCCACGTGGCCAGGAGCGCGATGGCGAACAGAAGCCCGTACGAGATCCAAATCGCCCAGATCGCGTGGGATTGTATGTATTGGACGCGACCGATGAACAGCGTCTGCACGTCGAGATTCGGCCACTGGTAGATCAGAAAGATAACAGTTAGCGAATGGAACGCGACGAAGGTGGTGATCATCCACCGAACACCGCTGCCGAGCTTGTCCTCGGCGAACCACTTATAAAGGCGGATGAGCAGGATGCCGAGGGGGATGCCGCAAAGGACGACGATGAACGGAGCCGGAATCGGGAACACGAGGGTGAACAGGGCGACGACCAGCAGCGGGACCAGCATCAGCGCCAGCAGCGCACCCGTCCAGATCATGGCCGTCCGCGCGGCGGCCTGCCCCGAGTCCGGACGCGTACGTTTGACGCGGTGATATATCAGCACCGACGGGATGGCGATCAGGCAAAAGAGCGCGAAGAGAGAGATTCCCCACGTGAATTGCGCGACAACCGAGACGTATCCTTTCGGGTCGACAATCACGTCCTCGAGCATTTTTGCGAAATAGCCAGGCCGTTCGACCGCCTTGCGGAAGTTCACAGCGGGGTCGATTTTCTCGTACTGGCCGCGTGAGACGGCGTGGATGAACCCCTCCGGCGTGCGCGGGTAGCCCCAGTTCATCGGCGGGTTTTGCTCGGACGCGAATGGCAGATAGGCATAGAAGGACAGGCCAAGCGCCGCCGACAGGACAAGAATCAAGACCCGCTTCCACTCGGTCAGCAACTCGCGTTCAAGCAAGAACAGCGCAGCCGGCGCAACGAGGAACACCAGTCCGATCGCGATCATCATCTGTTTCTTTTGAAGAGACTCTGGCGAGACAGGCGTCCCCATTCGATACGCCAGCGCGAGCATAGCCAGCGCGAACAGCCAGCAGGCGCCGGCCAGCGTGTCCCGGAAAAGTTTGGTGTCCCGCATCGCGATCGCGACCAGCAGGGCCGGCGAGAGGAACAGCAGTGCCTGATGGTTGGTAAGGCCGAGCCCGAATGCAAAGGACGCGATGTATAACGTCTTGTCCTCCTTCGGTCGGCACATCCAGCGGTACACCAACGCCGTCACCAGGGCCATGAAGAAGGCATTGAGTCCGTAAACCTCCACGATCGTCGCCTGCGACCACACAACGGGGCTGAATGCAAACAGGAGCCCCCCGGTGATGCCGGCCACGGCGCTGATGAAGCTCTCATGCCGAAGGCCGAGGACGCGCGTGGCGGTAACCACGCCGCGGAGGATGTCGCCGCCCGATCGCGAAATCAGTTGCGCGAGAATGGCCGCCGCTAGCGCACTGAAGAAGCCGGATGAAAGCCCCACGGACCACGCGGGATTCGGGTGCCCCTGAAAGCCGCCGCCGTCGAAAACGTCCTTCAGGGATTTGAGGACCAAGGTCAGGTTGCCATCCGGTTGCCCATAATACCGGACCCAGTGGAAGATCCACTGGAAAAACCAAGTTACGAGCGTCCAGATTGGATAGCCGGGCGGATGCGGAACGCCGAGATAATCCGACGCCACGGCGAGCTCCCCGGAATCCTCCAGGGTGACCGTCGGCGCGTTGGTGTAAAAATAGACGCCGAACGCGATCAGGAAAGTGATCCAAAAGGCCAGCCAGTCGGATCGGCGAAAAAATTTACCCTCGGTGAGGTCGAAAAAGTCAGTTGAATTCCGGTACGAATCCGTTTCGACGCGGTCGGCTGAATTCCCGGCGGATGGCGTCATAATAATATCCGAATTGATGGTCGTGAGAAACCTTAGACCCTAAATAGAGCGGGTCCGCGGCGTCAAGACAGACACGCGGCGGGGCATCGGCGTTCGAACGCAGGATCGGTGAAATCCGATGTGGGGACCCCGGCGTGTGTGTTCCGCAAGGCGGACCCTAGTCAGGAGGCTAGATGACGTTCGACGAATATCAGGAAGCCGCTGCCCGCACGGCCGTGTATCCCGGGCGCGGGCAGGGCAATTGGGTGTATCCCGCGCTGGGTCTGGCGGGGGAAGCCGGAGAAGTTTGCGAAAAAGTCAAGAAATGCCTGCGAGATGACGAGGGGCGGATGTCCCCAGCGCTACGCGACGCCCTTTCAAAGGAGCTGGGCGATGTCCTTTGGTATATTTCCGCCATGTGCTCCGAGCTGGGGCTGCGCCTCGAGGATGTGGCGCGGGAAAATGCTGCCAAACTGGCGTCTCGCCGGGATCGGGGTGCCCTCCACGGTTCCGGCGACCACCGCTGAGGCCTCGCAACGCCGCGAGGTCGGGCGCACTCTGAACTTTGCCCCGCTCGATGTCCGCTGGCCACAAGTCCTTAGGGATCCGCGGGGGTCGAGAGAATCGAGTTGGTGAGCGTTACCTGTTCGAACAACGACTCCCATAATGGGTCAAGCTTCAATTCGCCGCGGCTCACCACCAGGCGCGTCGGATAGGCTGCGGACGGCGGTCCGGCCACGGTCAGCCGGGCCTCATCGCATACCACGTCCAGCCGGGAAATCCCTTCCACGGGGACGTGCGCGGTAACCGCCGTTCGGAATTCCGAGAAGATCCCCCGTTTCCACAGCCGATACGTCAATTGGGTGGCCTGCTGACGATCCGGCGACCAGATGAGAATGTCTTTCATCGAACCGCCAAGACCGCGGAACCCCTCCGTGGAGCCGCGCACCGCCAAGTCGCGATACGGCCCGTATTGCAGCGTGATATCGGCGTGCTCGATTTCGAGTCGAAGCGCCAGATTCGTGGACTTGGCGGCCGTCAATCGCCCGTCATACCAGATGGTGCGGTGGCTCGGCGTCGCGACCGCTCCGCCAACAGCAATCAGTGCGACGAGTCCGCCGCATGCCCCGAGGGCCGGCCAGCCCGGCGCGAGCGCGCGTTCCTCGCCTGCATCCTCGCGGGCCGGTATGTTGAGCACCGCGTAATACAACCAGCCGGCGACCACAAAAACGATCACCCCCGCCATGATGGCGTCGGAGGCAAAATGCGCCCCCGACATAACCCGCGCAGCGCTCATGCCGCCGCCAAGGGCGAGCGCGGAACCCAGCCCCATGGCGGCAAGCCGCCTATTGTGCCGGCGACCGATGAAGTAAAGCGCCACAAGCGCAAAACCTGCCGAGCAGTGCCCGCAAGGGAAAGATTTACCGCGGCCCGGCTTGTCAGGCGCCAGGATGGAGCGATAGGGAAGCCAGCCGCCGAATTCCTTGACCTGGCGTGGGCGGGGGCGACCCCACAATTCTTTCACGGTCGCGTTGACGACGATTCCGGGCCCGAGGGCGATCACCAGAAGTACATAAACCAAGTGGATGCGGCGTCGGCGCAACCGGCCCGTTGCAAAGCTGATTCCGAGCAAGGCCAGCGCGGCCACGGCCATCCCCGCTGCGCCGATCCCGGCATAACGATTCAACCATTTCCATGGCGGCTGCTGTGAGAGCGGCCAGTGGTGTTCGGCCGCCGGCATGTAAAACGTCCGCGCGATGGCTCGATCCCCAGAGGGGGATTCCGCGAGCCATAGGGCGGCAGCCGCCAGCACTAAGGCGGCGGCGAGCTCCGGCAACCAATAGCGACGGTACGCCCAAGCCCCGCCCCACTGCCACCAACGCGGCCAGGCGCGGCTCACGGCACTGGCTCCGGTCGTAGGCCTTCGCAGAGGTAGACCCAGTAGGTCCGCTCAGGCCTGCCTCGGAAGAGGCCGCGGAACGGGCCAATCTCCTCTACGGATTGAAAATCGAGCCGCAGGGCCGCCGGAACGTTCCGTCCGCGCGCGACGTACAGCGCCCGGGATCCGGGTGGATGGCGATCGCGGTAGGAGGGCCAGAGGTCAAACTGGTTGCGGGGCGGCTTCTGCGGAACGGTGTAGGCGATCTCGCGAGACGGCGAATACCACGTGAGCAGCGATGCGGTTTGATAGTGGCTGCCGATCAGAAATGCTGCGCCGCGCTCCTTCTTCAGGGAGTCGAGCTGGAGCGCCAGGTCCCGATGTCCGCGCACACGCTCGAATGGGTCGCGGTTGCCCTCAGCGGGCACGTGGAGGACGAGTAGGGCGGCGTGTATGCCGATCGCGGCGATCACGAGCAGGGCGAACGAGGTTCGGACCGCCGAAAGCGCGCGGGGATGCCGATCGAGCAACGGCACCCATGCGGCCGCCGTGTGGAGAATCGCGCCGATCCAGGACGGCGACGGCCAATTCGGCTGACCGGGGTCGTTGAGGGCAAGGACCGCGTAAAAAGCAAACAGCGGCGCCCACAGCGCCGTGAAAAAACGAGCCGCGTCAGGCGGCACGGGGGTGCGCAGTCGGCGCCACAAGATCGCTGCGAGAAATGCGCCAAACAGCCAGGGACCCGCGACACCTGCCTGCCCGCCGAGAAAGGAGAGCCATGATTCGAGGGATGGCGCCCATGCCCGATCCAGTGCGCCACGCTCCCTCAAGTGGGCAAAGGTGACCCAATCGTTGGTCGCGTTCCACCACAGGGGCGGCGCAAGTCCCGCCAATGCGATGGCCACGGCAGTCCAGAAACCCGCGCTGCGGAGCCAGCGGCGTTTCTCCGAATTCCATAGCAGCCACAGGGCGATGACGACAAAAAAGGCGAGCAGCGTCGGCTTTGCGAGCAGTCCGAGCCCGATGGCGAGCCCGAGTCCGATCCAGCGCGCCCATGTCTCGCGGCGGTTAAGATCCCATAGCGCGTTGGCCGCCCAGACCCAGGCGCATACGGATAGCGAGTCGATAGTCATCAGGAGACTTCCTGCCCAGAAAAGCGGTGTCACCAGCGCGATGGCGACCGCCGCAAGCCCGATTCGGGGCGAGCAGACCTCGCGGCCAAGGCGATAAATTCCCCAGGCCGTCAACGCGGAACAGAGGATGGCTGGCAGCCGAACGCCGCGCTCCGTTTCGCCGAGGACCGCTGTCCCGAGCAGAATGGCCCAAGCCACGCCCGGCGGCTTGCTGTAATAACCCGCTGCCGGATGTTTCGACCACAGCCAATAGTACGCCTCGTCGCCGATCAGCTCGAACACGCCGCTCATCCAAAACCGCGCCGCCGTCACAAGAAGAATGACGGTTAGCGCGAGCCGGTCCGCTCGGGGGGCCGATATCATGCGGCGTCACCCGGCGGCTGAAGCTCGCGGACCCGCCGGCGCGCGGCGGCTGCACAAGCGACCCCGCTCAGGCATCCGATCACCGCCGCGCCTGCGATGTCAGACGGATAGTGTTTGTGCGCGGCAATAGAGGCCCACCCGACCGCAACCGATCCAGCGAAGGCGGGCACGCCCAAAATTGGAAAGAGCTGAATCAGCGTCGTGGACATGCCGAGCGAGGTACCCGTGTGGCCGGAGGGAAAACTCTGCATTCGATATTGGAACAGGGTGGGGCCGATCCATTCGGTCAAGCCCGTGTGGGGACGCGGTCGGCCGGTGGAGATGCGAATTACATTGACGGTCAAGCCGGCGAGAATCGCGCCGAGCAGAGTCGCCACCGCAAAGACGCGCCACTCGCGTCGTTTGCGCCATGCCCCGAGCGCATACAGGGCCGTCACATAGAAGACTGCGTCGCGGGAATCGCCTAGCCTTCGGATCGCGATGGCGACCCGCCGTTCCTCCGTCTTCTGAAATGGAACGTAGTATTCGCGAACCGGCTGGTCCCATCTCGAAACGCCCCATGTCAGCAGGCCGCCGCCCACCAGATAGGCCACGATCCACCATCGGTAGTCGCGCAGGAATGCCGCGACGTGCTTCAGCAGCGCGACCGTATCGCTCTTCACTTCATTCCACACGGCGTTCCCCCTCTCCCCGTCGGACGGCAACGCCAAGGATTACGCGGCTGGATCGCGCCGCGTTCCATCCGTCCGTCCGTGAAATTTCATAGCCGAGATTCGTGAGCGATAGAAACCAGGCTTCCCGCTCCGGGTCTGGAGGCCTTGAGCCGCTGGGTTTCAGCCGCTGCTCATGCAGGCGCACAAGAAGCGCGCGGGGGCCGGGCCCCTCCGCGAAGCGGCGCAGCTCCTCTCCCTCGTCGACCGTCTGCCACCTCCGGTTTGTATAGAAAACCACGCTCGGTTCGCGGAAGCTGCTGAACGCGCAGCGCGTGTCGGGCGGCAGGGACGCTAGAGCGGGCATCGCCCGCAGGGTCGGATTAATCCCCCGCAACCCGCGCGCCAGCGCTTCCGTGCCCGCGCAGGTCAGCATGGCGGCAAGCGCAACCGAGCCCCAGCCGGGCCGAAAAACTGCCCGCGGAATCAGGGCGAGCCCCACGAACAGCAATGAGGCTCCCAAAAGCGCCATACCGCCAGCCGGCCACGGACCCGCTTTCCAAGCGGCCGCAGCGGCGATTGCGAGGACGACGGCGGCGATGCCAACGATCGTGAACAGGACTGCCGACCAGACCTTGGCTGAACGACCTGGATCCACCCCGAGATCGATCGCCCGCGCAGCCAGGAGAAAGAACGCCGGATAGCAGGGCATGACGTAGTGCGGCAGTTTCGTCGCGTACAGACTGAAGAGGACAAATGTAACGACAATCCACGCCGCGAGGAAGCGGACCGTAGGGTCCCGTTGGCGAATGGCGAGTACGATGGCCGACGGGATAAAGAGCGACCACGGAAAGAGGCTGACCGGCGACGAGAGCAGGTAAAAGAAAAATGGAGCGCCGTGGCCCTCGAAGGCTTCCATACCCCGTTCAAGCACATGCTTTCCCAATCCGATTCGCGCGAATTCCCCATCTGTTTCCATGAGCGCCGGAATGCCCCACGCCCCGATGAGGGCGAGTGCGAGGCAGGCGCCGAGGAAAGGCCGCAGGCGCATGAGCGCGAGACGCGGCCGGCCAGCGAACAACCAGTATACGGGCACGGTGAGCAAGGGGATCAGGAACGCGACGGGTCCCTTCGCAAGAAACCCGATCCCGATCGCGAAGTACAGCACCCAGAACCAGCCACGGAACGCCGGACGATCCGGCCGCTCCGCGAGTTTTTCGAACAATGCGATCTGAGCGGCGAGGACGCTGAGAATCATGGGCATGTCGGCGACCGCGCCTCGGCCGTGTTGCGCCATTTGGAAATGGGTGAGCGCCATGACGGCGGCGAGCAGGCCCGTTGGATGCCCAAACCAGCGGGCGCCTGCCGTCCAGATCAGCCACGCGAGGAGGAAGGCGCAGACGATGGATGGCGCACGGGCCGTCCACTCGTTCACGCCGCCCGCGGCGTAGAACGCCATCATCATCCAATAAATGAGCGGAGGCTTATCGAACCGGTAATCGCCGTTGAACGTCGGCACAATCCAGTCGCGGCGCTCCATCATTTCGCGCGCCGCCTGCGCGAACCGCGGCTCATCCCGATCCTGAAGCGGCAAGGTCCCGGTGCCGGGCCCCAGCATGGCCAGCGCGAGCAGGGCAAGGAACACGGGCACGCGGCGCCCGCGAATGTGGCTCGTCCACGTCGTCATGCCGGCGCACGGCATCGCCGGAGGGGGGTCAGTTCAAGCCCAGCGCGGGCGCCTAAGATGGAGGCAAACGACACGGCCGTTCAGGCCAGGTGGGGATTGACCTTGGGCCATTCGGCAATCGGCGGTAGCAGCCCCATCGCGATGACCTCGTCGCGAAGCTTGACCAGATGTCCGTAGGAGGCGCGCAATTCCGCCATTTCCGCCTCGGTACCGGCCGGAACGCGGTACGAGATGCCGTCCCGCGAGAGCGTGGTCTCGACGGCCATCATGATGTGTTCGAACCCATGCGCCGGCTCGTGCACGTAGCAGCCGACCGGCCAATCATAGCCCTTGCCGTCCATCACGGCCTTAACTGCCAACAGCGTGTGGTGGGATGGGCTTTGGAACGAGCTGCGGCCGCGGAGCTCGATGATCCGCTTGCCTCCTTGTCGGACGTGTTGCTGGATGGCCTTCCACTGGTCTGCTGTCAGCGCCGGCGTTCCGATGAGATCCGCCAACGGCTTTCCATCTACTTTCGCAGTGCTGGCGAAAGGCGCCATCATCTCGCCGTGTCCGCCGTAGGTTCGGCAGCCGGTGATCCTGTCTTGGGGCACTTTGAAGTGCTGGGCGAGCGCGGTTTGGAGACGCGTGCTGTCCAGCGCGGCGAGGGTCATCAGGCGCGCAGGGTGCAGTCCGCTATGGACAAGCACGGTCAGTCCCGTGATGTCGGCAGGGTTGAAAATGATCGCGGCGAATTTGAGGTCGGGACAGTGCGCGCGGATGTCTCGGCCGAGTTGCCGCGCGATTTCGCAGTTACCGCGGAGCAAATCTTCGCGGGTCATGCCCTCTTTGCGCGGGGCGCCGCCGGAGGAGATGAGGTACGAGGCGCCGCGGAGCGCTTCCGCGATATCTGTCGTCCATGTGATGTTCGCGCCGGGAAACGCACAATGGTACATCTCCTCCGCCGCGCCCTGCAGGCCCTTTTCGAACGGGTCGTACATGCAGACATTCGGCGTCAGCCGCATAGTCAGCGCAGTTTGGACGAGGTTGGAACCGATTGCCCCGGCGGCGCCGAGGATCACGAGTTTGTCGCGAGTGATGTAGTCCATGTTCATCCTTTCCGCGGGCGAAGGGCCGGCATTGGTGTCCGATTGATGTGATTCCCATTTCCTACCGCGTCAGGGCGTACCCGGCAAGCCCAACTGTCGGCAGGGCGCGAGGGGGGGCTGCGATTTCCATCTTGCGCCGGCGGACCGCCGGTCGGATCATCGATTGTTTTCAAAGGTTTTGAAACATGGAAGCCGGGATTGTCGGACTGCCCAATGTCGGGAAGAGCACGCTGTTCAACGCGTTGACCGCTGCCGGTGCCGAGGCGGCGAACTATCCTTTTTGCACCATCGAGCCGAACGTCGGCGTGGTGCCAGTACCGGATCCGCGTCTGGCCATTATCAACCGCTACATCCCGACCCGGGCTGTAATTCCCTCGGCGCTCAAGGTGGTAGACATTGCGGGGCTGGTGCGCGGCGCCAGTGAGGGGCAGGGGCTCGGCAACAAGTTTCTTTCGCACATCCGAACCGTGGACGCCATTTTGCATGTGGTGCGCTGCTTCGAAAATGAGGATGTCACCCACGTGGACGGTTCGGTCGACCCGCTCCGCGATATCGCGACGATAGAGACCGAACTGCTTCTAGCGGATTTGCAGCAGGTCGAGGAAAGCCTGCATCGGAGCCAGAAGGCAGCCCGGGGCGGCGACAAGGAAGCGATGGCCCGCGTGAACGCGCTCGAGCAATGCCGCGCCGCGCTTTCGGCCGGCCGACCCGTCCGGTCGCTCGCGCTCGACGCGGAGGCCAGCGCCGCGCTGAAGTCATTCGGGCTACTGACTGCCAAGCGAGTGCTCTACGTCGCGAATGTGGACGAGGCCAATTTAGAGGGCCGCGGCCCGCTCGTGGAGGCGGTTCGCCGCCACGCGGCCGAGCAGGGCGGGGAGGTTGTCGCCGTCTGCGCCAAGATCGAGGCGGAACTCGCGGAACTGGACGAGACCGACCGCTCGGAGATGCTGCAGTCGCTGGGGATGCCCGAACCCGCGCTGGCCACTGTCGCCCGCGCCGCCTACCGGTTGCTCGGCCTCCAAAGCTTTTTTACGGCCGGCGAAAAGGAGATTCGCGCGTGGCCGATCCCTGTCGGCGCGACAGCCCCGCAGGCCGCGGGCGTGATCCACAGCGATTTTGAGCGCGGCTTCATTCGTGCGGAGGTCTACAGCGTGGATGACCTGGTTCAGTACGGGTCAGAGGCGGCGATTCGCGCGGCGGGCAAGCTGCGACTCGAGGGCAAATCCTACGTCGTCCGCGACGGCGACATCTGCCACTTTTTGTTCAACGTCTAGCCGCGGCTTGAGCAGGCATGATGGGCGGCGCCTCGCCTGCAAGCTGACCGCAGGCTGCGCCAATCTCCACCCCCCGCTCGACGCGGACTGTGCACGGAATTGCGAGCGATTGCAGCGCAGCCTGGAAGGCGCGCACGCGGTTCCGGTGGGACCGACTCAATGGCGTGCCCGGGACCGGATTCCACGGGATCAGGTTCACATGCATCAATTCGGGCCGGATTCCGCTGGCGCGTAGGAGGCGGCCCAGGTCCTTGGCCTGCTCCGTCGAATCGTTCTTCTCCTGCAGCAACACGTATTCGAAGGAAACGCGGCGACCGGTCTTTTCGGTGTATTCGCGCACCGCCTCCAGAAGGTCTGCGATTGGGAAGCTTTTGTTGACCGGCATCATTTCGGTTCGCAGCTCGTCGTTCGGCGCGTGCAGCGAGATGGCCAGGTTGATCGGCAACGGATCGTCCGCCAGCCTCCGTATGCCAGGGATTAATCCCACCGTGGATACCGTGAAGCTGCGGGCCCCCATATTGAAGCCCTCGGGATCGTGCAGCAGCTCCACCGCGGCCCGCCAGTTCGCGTAGTTGTTGAATGGTTCGCCCATGCCCATGAACACCACGTTTGTCAGGCGTCGGACAGGGAACGGCTCGTGTTGGACCAGCCGCGCAGCCCAATAAACCTGCTCAACAATCTGGCCCGGCGTCAGGTCGTGCAGGAATCCGAGTTTGCCGGTTGCGCAAAAGACGCATGCCATGGGACAGCCCGACTGGCTGGATACGCAAACCGTCGCGCGGTCCGGGTACACCATCAGCACGCTCTCGACGGGTGAGCCGTCCGGCAGCTGGAACAGGGCCTTGCGCGTGAGCCCGCCGTCTGCAGCGCGGACCGCCGCGCAGGCGAGCGTGCCAATGCGCGTTTCGGCATGGAGCCGCTCCCTCAGGGCCCGGGGCAGGTCGGTCATCTGCTCAAAGGACGCGGCGAGATGGACGTGCAAGTGGCGATAAAGCTGTTTTGCCCGAAAGGCCGGTTCGCCCCACCGGCTCAACAGCGCGGCCAGCTCTTCGCGCCGGAAGCCCAGCAGATCGGGTCGCGGGTCCGTAGTCATACGCGCAGTCGACGGGCGATCCACTCATGGGCGATGTGGACGGGAAATCGCTCCGCGGAGATTTCGTCGAATGCGGCCTCCTTGTCGACCGGACCGACGGGTCCGTCGACGGCGAGGATCGGCACTGGCTCGCGCGTGTGGCCGCGCCGGGAGACCGGTGTACGGTGATCCATCGCGACGATCAGGCGATATGGCTCGCCGCGCGCTTCCAGTGCGCGCCAGATGGGACCCACGATGCGCGCGTCGAACATTTCCACCGCCTGTTTTTTGAGATCTGCTCGTCCGAGGTGTCCGCATTCGTCCGGCGCCTCGAGGTGAACATAAGCGAAATTTCCCGTTTCGAGCGCGCGAAGCGCCGCGGCGACCTTGTTTTCGCAGTTAGTGTCCAGAAAACCCGTTGCCCCGGGGATCACAGGCGCGTCCAGCCCGGCAAGGCGGCCCAAGCCGCGGACGAGATCGACGGCGGATACCACGATGCCCTGGCGGCCAAACCGTTCGGCATACGATTCCAGCCTCACCGCGCGGCCCTGGCCCCATAACCAGATCTGCGTGGCCGGCCGCTTGCCGGCCGCGACGCGCGCGCGATTGACGGGGTGGTCCCGCAGAATGGGGCGCGAGGCCTCCATGAGGCGGCGCACTTCCTCTGCCCGATCGCCACGGGGGAGGTGAACGTCGACCGGCTGGTCGGCGATTTCGTGTGGCGGCTGCGTTTGCAGGTCGATCGGACCATTCCGCCAGACCAACAGGTGACGGTAACTCACACCGGCGTGGAACGACAGGCCCGGTCCGCCGAGCGCCGTTTGCACCGCCGCGATCAACTCGCGCGCCTCCTCCGTCGGGATGTGTCCGGCGGAGTAGTCCTTCATTTTCCCGTCCTCGACAGTAACCAAATTGCAGCGAAACGCGACATCCTCTGGCGCGAGGTCGATGCCGGCTCCGGCCGCCTCGATTGGCGCTCGCCCGCTGTAGTGGGCGGCGGGGTCATAGCCCAACAGGCTCAAATTCGCAACGTCGCTGCCCGGGGGCAGATTGGGCGGGACGGTCTGGATGCGTACGATCTCGCCGACCGCGGCGAGGCGGCGGATATGGGGAATCGAAGCCGCCTCCAGAATCGTTCGGTTCCCGAGCTCCGGCACGGGATAGTCGCCCATGCCGTCTCCAACCAGGATGGCTACCTTCATGCGGTGGCCACCTCGACGCAAATGCCCGAAAATCGAGGCAGCGTGTCGCCCTCGAGCCCGCCGAATAGCACATGGCCAGCGAACGCGGAGGCCGCCCGAAGCCGACGGGGGTGTGGACCCAGGTTGACGGCGCACCGCAGAACCCGGCGGCCATATCGCCGGTCAAACGCGAGTACCGAACGCTGGCTCGGCTGGCAGTCTTCGCCCGCGTCGAACAATGTGAAGGATCCGCGGACCAGTTCGGGACGGGATCGGCGCAGGCGTATCAAGTCCTGGAAAAACTGGTAGATCGCCGCGCGCTCCGACGGGTCTCGAGCGAAGCAGTTGCCCTCGAATTCGACGGACTCCTGCTCGCGCACATGGTCGGCAAGCTGGATGCGCCGGCGTTTGCCGATGGGGACCAGCCGGTCGTGGATCGGCGGGCGGTTCAGCGCGCCGAATTCCTCTCCGGTTAAGAGGAAGGGTAGCGTGCGCGGCGCCATGAAAATCAGCATGTTAATGGCTTTGGCCGCCTCAGGCCCGAACAGATAAAAGCCCCGCCCCTCGTCGTGGTTGTCCGTATAGCGTGCGACGAACGGTGGGCGGTGTTTGCCATATCGCTCCTCGTAATTCAGGATCGCGCGGGCGAATGCGCCCGCGATGCCGCCATGCAGAAACGCCTCGTATCGGTCCTTGAAGTCCTGGTTCCCCGCGAGGCCGGCCGCGGGCACGATCGCTGAGCGTCCGTCCTCCGAAATTCCGTACAGATTCGCGCAGACTTTGTAGAAATCGTCATCGTAGGCGGCATTAATGCCCCGGTCAAACAGGTCGGCGTTGTTCGCAAAGCCGTAGCATTCGGCGAGGAACAGCAGCTCGCGATCCGGGTGGCGGCGTCGCAACTCGGGAATCGCCTCGTTCCAGAAGGACCTGTCGTTGATGAAGTGCGCCATGTCGAGCCGGAAGCCGTCGACCCCGTCACCGCCGCCGAGCAGGTTGAGCCAGAAATCGTAGATCTCGATCATCTCGCGGCGCAGCGCCGGCTGCCGGTAGTCCAGTTTGGCCGTGTCGGACCAATCGCAGTCGTAGAAAATCTCCCCGTCCTCACGCCGGACGTAAAACTCGGGGTGCGTCTCGACCCACACGTGATCGCGGCTGGTGTGGTTGGGGGTGATGTCGAGGATGACCCTGAACCCCAGGCGGTGCGCTCGCGCCACCAGCATCTTCATATCATCCAGCGTTCCGTATTCGGGATCGATCGCGCGGAAGTCGCGGATCGAATAGGGCGAGCCGATACCCTTGCGGAAGGCCCGGCCGATCGGATAGGGCGGCATGAAATACAGGACATTCGCCCCGAGTTTCCTGATCGTCGGCAAGTTCCGCGCGACATACGCCAGCGGCGATTCGGCCGGCGGCTTTTCGCGCGCCGCCTCAATCGCGTTCCGGGGCTCGCGCACCGCCAGTCCGCGCAGATTGATCTGATAGATGACGGATGACGCAATCCAGCTCTTCATGCGGTCGCACCCTATCATTGGCGGGCAAAGCGCGGCAAGCCCGCCGGCAGCAGCACGCTCCGAGCCCAACCCGCTTGACTCCCCGGCGCCGCGCCGGTTTGATCCGTGCGTGGATGCCGCACCGCCTGAACGAATGAAACTTCACGAACTGGGCGAATTTGGGCTGATCCGCCGTATCATCGCGCCGCGATTTACCGCGCTTCAGGACCGCGCCCTGGGTATCGGCGACGACTGCGCGATCCTGCCCGGCGACGGAGCCGAGGACTGGCTGGTCACCACGGATCTGCTCGTGGAAGATGTGCACTTTCTGCGGGCGCGGATCCCGCCCCGCCAGCTCGGGCGCAAGTCGCTCGCCGTCAATCTGAGCGACATCGCCGCAATGGGCGGCACCCCCGCCGCCTGCTTCCTCTCAATCAGTCTGCCGGGCGACCTCGATGTGGAATGGCTGGACGCGTTCTTCGAGGGGATCCGCGAGATGGCGGACATGAGCCGCTGCCCGCTCATGGGCGGCGACACCACCGGCTCGCTGCGTTCGATTGTCATCAATTTCGCCGTCGTTGGCAGAGTCGCTCGCGGTCGCGCCAAACTCCGGTCCGGCGCGCGCGCCGGAGATGTGCTGGCGGTCACCGGCTGGCTGGGCGACTCCGGCGCGGGCCTGCAGCTTCTCCTCGAGGGCAAACCGATCGATTGCGAGGATGCCGAGCGCCTCGTAACTGCCCATCACGATCCGCGGCCGCACCTGGAGGAGGGCCGCTGGTTGGGCGCGCGGCCCGAAGTGACGGCGATGATGGACATTTCCGACGGCGTTGATTCCGATGTGCGGCGAATTCTCGAACAAAGCGGTCTCGGCGGGGCGGTGATCGACCTCGATGCGCTGCCGAAATCTGAATTCATGCGTAGGATTTGCGCGCGTTACGGCTGGGACAGCGCGGAGCTCGCCGCCTCGGCGGGCGAGGATTACTGCCTTTTGGTAGCGGTCGATCCCTCCGGATATGAAGGGCTGTCGCGCGACTTCCTCGCGCGGTTCGGCCGGCCGCTGGCGCAGATCGGCGTACTGTCCGCCTCGGGTGGCGTACTCTATCGGAAGGGCGGCGCCCCAGCCGCGCTGCGCCGCAGCGGTTTCGACCACTTCAGGAGCCCGCCGTGACGCCGCCGCGCCTCCTCACCATGGCCGGGTCCGACAGCGGCGGCGGCGCCGGTATCCAGGCGGACCTCAAGACCTTTTCCGCGCTCGGCTGCTACGGAATGGCTGCCGTCACCGCGCTGACGGCGCAGAACACGCTCGGCGTTCGCTCGATCCATGTCCCCCCCGCCGACTTCGTTGCAGAGGAAATCGACGCCGTGCTCGAGGATATCGGCGCGGATGCCGTCAAGATCGGCATGCTTGCCACGGCTGAGATCATCAGGGCCGTAGCGGCCGGCCTGGAGAAACATCGCGTCCGGCGCATCGTACTCGACCCCGTGATGGTGGCGACCAGCGGCGACCGGCTGCTCAGGGAGGATGCGCTTGATGCGTTGAAGATCCGGCTCATCCCGATCGCAGGCCTTGTCACGCCTAACTTGAGCGAAGCCTCCGCCCTCCTCGGCCGCGCGGTGCGGGCAGACCCAGCATCCATGGAATCGGCCGCGCGCGATCTGCTGGACCTTGGGTGCCGTGCGGCGCTGGTCAAAGGCGGACATGGGACCGGGCCGGAAGCGGTGGATGTACTGGCAGAGCGCGTCGAAAACGGAATCGACATTCACGCCTTTCGCGCGCCGCGGATCGCGACGGTGAATCTCCACGGCACCGGCTGCACCTTGTCCTCGGCGATTGCGGCGTTCTGGGCGCGGGGCGCGTCGCTGCCGGAGGCCGTCCGCGCCGCCAAGCAATACCTGCACGGTGCAATTGCCGCGGCCGCCGAATGGAAGCTCGGCGGGGGGCACGGGCCGGTTCACCACTTTCACGCGTGGTGGGACGCATGACAACTGACCCCGCAGCGCGACGCGCCCCGTCAATTTTTCCATCGCATGGAAAAATGATCCGGAACAGTTTCCATCGCATGGAAATTCCAGACCATGGAAAATCGCTCCGATGCCGCGGATGGTGTGCTTGAAATCCCGGGGAAGGACGAATAGTCTGATGCACTTATGGCCCGAACGTTGTTTCAGAAGATCTGGGATGCTCATGTCGTCAAAACGTTGCCCGACGGCACTGTGTTGCTTTACATCGACCGCCATCTGGTCCACGAGGTGACCAGCCCGCAGGCGTTCGAGGGTCTTCGGCTCTCGAAGCGCCGCGTGAGGCGGCCGGACCTGACTTTTTCCACGCTTGATCACAATGTGCCGACGGATGACCCGTTCAACATCCGGGACCCAATTTCGAGGGCGCAGGTGGAGGCGTTGATGGCCAACTGCCGGGATTTCGGGATCAAGCTGTTTGACTATTCGACCGGCCACCAGGGGATCGTGCACGCCATCGGCCCGGAACTGGGCTTGACACTGCCGGGCCTGACCATCGTCTGCGGCGATTCCCACACCTCGACGCACGGCGCGTTTGGCGCGCTCGGTTTCGGAATTGGCACGTCGGAGGTGGAGCACGTGCTGGCGACGCAGACGCTCCGACAGAGCCGGCCGAAGACCTTCAAAGTGGAATTTACCGGCCGGCTCCAACCGGGTTGCGCCTCGAAGGACATGATCCTCAAGTTGATCGGCCTGATCGGCACGGCAGGCGGGACGGGCTATGTGCTCGAGTATTGCGGCGAGGCCATTCGTGCGCTGTCGATGGAGGCGCGCATGACGATCTGCAACATGAGCATCGAGGCCGGCGCCCGGGCGGGCCTGATCGCGCCGGACGAGACGACCTTCGAATATGTCGCCTCGGGCGACAGGCCTTACGCGCCGCGAGGCGAGGCGCTCGAAAAGGCCATTGCCTACTGGAGAACGCTGCCGACCGACGAAGGAGCCGTCTTCGACCGGACGATCACGATCGATGCCTCTCAAATTGCGCCGCAGGTGACTTGGGGCACAAGCCCGGGGATGGTTACCGATGTGACGGGCGTTGTGCCGGAGCCGGACCAGGTGCCCGGCTATAGCCGCAAGGACGTTGAACAAGCGCTTGAGTACATGGGTCTCCGGCCGGGAATGAAGATCACGGATATCCGTCCGGACACCATTTTCATCGGAAGCTGCACGAATGCGCGAATTGAGGACCTGCGCAAGGTCGCCAAATTAATCAAGGGCCGGCGCAAAGCGTCGAACGTCCGTGTAATGGTCGTGCCCGGCTCGCAGCAGGTGCGCCGGCAGGCCGAAGCGGAGGGGCTCGACCGGATCTTCAAAGAGTTCGGCGCGGAGTGGCGTCACGCGGGGTGCAGCATGTGCCTGGGCATGAATCCGGACCAGCTCAAGCCCGGCGAACGAAGCGCGTCGACGTCGAACCGAAATTTCGAAGGCCGGCAGGGCAAGGGCGGGCGCACACACCTGGTCAGCCCCGAAATGGCGGCGGCCGCCGCGGTGGAAGGGCATTTCGTCGACATTCGAACATGGGATGGGCTGAAGGCCCTGTATTCCTGAAAACTCCAGGGAGGACGGCTTCGCATGGAACCTTTCTCAACGCACCGTGGATTGGTGGCGATTTTGGACCGCGCAAATGTGGATACGGACGCCATCATTCCCAAGCAGTTCCTGAAATCGATCAAGCGCACCGGCTTCGGCGAGAGCCTGTTTTTCGACTGGCGGTACCTGCCCAACGGGGAGCCGGATCCAAATTTTGTGCTCAACCAGCCCCGATACAAGGGGGCATCCATTCTCGTGGTCCGAAACAACTTCGGTTGCGGTTCGAGTCGTGAACATGCGGTGTGGGCGGTCATGCAATACGGATTTCGCGCCGTGATCGCGCCGAGGCAGGAGATTGGCGGCGCGATGGTGCCGGGCTTTGCGGACATCTTCCGCAACAATGCCGTCAAGAACGGTCTTCTGACGGTTGAACTGTCCGCCGCGGAGGTGGACACCATCTTCGATATGGTCGAGCGCAACAAAGGGCTGGAGGCGACGATCGATTTGGACGAGCAGCGCGTCGTGCTCCACCTGCCGGAGGAGATCGCGTTCCATTTCGACATCGACCCGGTCGTCAAGACGCACCTCCGTCACGGTCTGGATGAAATTGCGTTGACACTCGAGCACGAGGCGGACATCGCCGCGTTTGAGGCGCGGCACAACGTGCAAATGCCGGCCTGACCGGCGGGGCGCCGATGCTGCGCCGCACGTTTGTCCACCTCCCGGGCGTCGGCGAGCGGACCGAGCGTCGTTGGTGGGCGAGGGGCCTCTCGGATTGGGCGAAGGCCCTAGAATCCGATTGCAGTGCCGACCAGCGGGACGTGCTCGAGCAATCAATTAGGGCCTACGAGGCGGGCAACTGGGCGTGGTTCGAGCGGGCGATTCCGGCGGCGTACAAGTGGCGCGTGTGGGGCGAGCTGGCGGACCGCGCGCTCTTTGTGGACCTCGAGACCGATGGCGGAATGGGTCCCGAATCGATCACGGTGATCGGCGCCTATGACGGGCGGCGCTACCGCGCGTTTGTCGCCGGCGAGAATCTGCAAGAGGCGGCGGATTACCTCGAATCGTTCCCTCTGCTGGTGACGTTCAATGGGTCATTGTTTGACCTGCCACTTCTCCGCGCGCGGTTCACACACCGGCTCCGCAATCATCTTCATTTGGATTTGCGATATCCGCTTCAGCGGCTGGGGCTTCGGGGCGGGTTGAAGCGGGTGGAGAAGGCGCTCGGCCTGGCCCGCAGTCCGGAAACGGACGGTCTGGACGGCTGGGACGCCGTCCGGCTATGGCGCGAATGGGTTCTAGAGGGATCGCACGCATCGCTCGCGCGGCTTCTGGCGTATAATGAGGAGGATGTGCGAAACCTCCGGGTCCTCGCGGACTGGATGTTTGCGCGACATCAAGAACGATTGGCCCTCGACCCGCCATGAACATTGTCGTCCTGGACGGTTACGCGCTGAATCCGGGAGACCTGTCCTGGGCGCCCTTTGAGTCCATGGGCAGTCTGACTGTCTACGACCGGACGTCGCCGGAACAGGTGGAGGCGCGAGCGAGATTGGCGGATGCGGTGCTCACCGTTCGTACGCCGCTGAATCGGGAGATCATCCGGCACCTGGGCCAATTGCGTTTCATCGGTGTGCTCGGCTCCGACCCGTCGCACGTGAACGTTGAAATTGCGCGGAAACGGGGGATTGAAGTGGCGGATGCCGCCGGCGCGGACGTCGAGTCGACGGCTCAGTTGGCGATGGCCCTATTGCTTGAGCTGACTCACGGCGTCGGCCACCACGCACACCTCGTCCGGGGCGGTCGCTGGTGCCGCGGGCCCGATTTCACCTTTCGCCTGCATGCGCTGACCGAGCTACAGGGCCGGACGATCGGCCTGGTGGGCCTGGGGCGAATCGGTACCGCTGTGGCGCGTATGGCAGCCGCCTTTGGGATGGAGGTTTTGGCGCATGATCCTTTCATTCGAGAGGCGCCGCCGCATGTGCAGCTTGTGCCGCTCGAGGAGCTGGCCTCGCGGAGCGATGTCGTCAGCCTCCATGCCATTCGGACGCCGGCGACGGAACACCTGGTGAACGAGGCTTTCCTTCACCGCATGAAAAAGAGCGCGTTTTTGATCAACACCGCACATGGTGCGCTGATCGACGAAACCGCGCTGGCTGCTGCGTTGCGGGCCGGGCGAATCGCTGGTGCGGCCGTCGATGTGTTGAGCGAAGAGCCGCCCTCGCCGAAGAATCCCCTGCTGCGCGCGCCGCGGTGCCTCATCACGCCGCATCTCGGCTGGGGGACAGTTGCAGCCCGTGAAAGGATTGTCCGCACAGTGGCGGACAAGTTGCGGCAATTTGTCGAAAAACGAGCGGCCGCGCTGTGAATCTCTTCTTGATCGACGGGATCGGCCCCTTTTTTCGCGCTCATCCCAAAATCCGCGCGAATTGGTCCAAGATCCCGTTCGTCCATCTCGAAAAGGACGGCGCGCTGCCCCGATCCATCTGGGACCGTATCCACGAAGATTTCGACCGGTTTTGTGCGCGCGTGGCCGCGGTCGGCTACAACGCGATTACGCTCGACGATGCGGCCCATCTCTATGACCACCCGTCGTATCCGACGCCCCTTCGGGAAAAGCTGGCGGCCTATCGGCAGGAATATCGCCGTCTCTTCAACACGGCGCGCGAGCGCGGCTTGCGGGTATTCATCACGTCCGATGTGATGTTTTACAACGAAGTCCTCGAGCGCGAAGTGGGCGACTCGCCCCGCCGGGTTTCCGCGTTCTTCGCTGACGTCATGGAGGCACTGTTTTCGGAATTCCCCGAGATTGCGGGTTTGATCGTCCGCATCGGGGAATCCGACGGGCGAGACGTCCGCGGGGACTTCCGGAGCCGCCTGGTGATTCGACACCCACGCCATGCGCGCGCCTTCTTGCGGGCGGCGCTGCCGGTGGCGGAACGGCACCGTCGGCTTCTCCTCTTCCGAACGTGGTCGGTCGGAGCTTATCGGATTGGCGACCTGATGTGGAATCGCGACACGTTCACGGAGACGTTCGGCGGTGTGGACAGCCCCGCGCTGGTGCTGTCGATGAAATATGGAGAGTCGGACTTTTTCCGGTACCTGCCGCTGAATCAGCATTTTTTCAGAAGCGCCCATCAGAAGGTGGTGGAGCTACAGGCTCGCCGCGAATACGAGGGTTGCGGCGAGTTTCCGTCGTTTATCGGCGGCGATTACGCGGCCTATCGCGACGCGCTCAAATCCGCCTCGAACATGCTGGGCATCATGGTGTGGTGCCAGACCGGCGGTTGGACGCCATTTCGTCGGTTGAGTTACCTCGAGCCGGAGGGGCTCTGGAACGAGATTAATACAGAGGTCGCCTTATATTTGTTTCGGGACGGCCTATCCGTCGAGGGGGCGCTCCGCCGTGTTTTCTCCGAGCGGTTCGGAACCGGCCGATGGGATTTGTTTGTGGAGTTTTTCGAAACGTCGGAACGCGTCATCAAGCTGGGGCTTTACGTTCGGGAATTTGCCCAGCGGAAGCTGTTCTTCCGCCGATTGCGCGTGCCGCCGCTGCTGACCGTCCATTGGGACCAGATCCTGATCACGTCCTATATTCGAAAGCTCCTACGCGCCTTTGTTGTTGATCCCGCGCGAGCGATCGCCGAGGCGGACCGCGCGCTGACGGATCTGGCGAGGATGGAACACCTGGCCCAGGAACTGGGCCTCCCTTCGGAGGATATCCAATTTCAGCGCGAGACCTTTTCCGTGCTGCGTGCGGCCCGGCAGTATTTCTTTGGCGAATTCGACGAGGACACGCGCGCCATGCTGCTCGACGCCGTGGCTGCCTACCGACAGCGGAGCGGCCGGTCCTTCACCGTGAATCTTGACCTCGGGCCGCTCCGCCTCTCGCGGCGCCGCATGCGGAGGGTAGCCGCAATTCTAATCCGGGACCAGCGGGGCTACCGCCGCCTCCTGGATCACATCGTGACGATCCGCCTGCTGTCCTGGTTCCGGCCGATTTTGCGGCTGTCCCGGCTTCGCGCCCTGCCGGACTTCGCGCACGAACGCGCGATGGGAATCGA
This sequence comes from Kiritimatiellia bacterium, assembly GCA_025054615.1. Taxonomy (NCBI): domain Bacteria; kingdom Pseudomonadati; phylum Kiritimatiellota; class Kiritimatiellia; species Kiritimatiellia bacterium. The sequence goes on along the minus strand of JANWZO010000013.1, from coordinate 5,956 downwards.
TACCGTATTGCGTTGAAGCGGACGGGGCCGGCTTCCGTGTGAGGCGGGAAAAGAGTGGAGCGGGTGGCGGGAATCGAACCCGCGTGACCAGCTTGGAAGGCTGGGACTTTACCACTAAGCTACACCCGCAGATAACCTCACATGTTGCAATGGCGTGCGATTTCCGTCAAGAACCGCCCCCTCGGCTTCGATGGCGGCATCCCATTGTCGGCGGCGCCGCGCCGATCGGGGAGCAGGGAGCAGAACGATAATTTCTACTCTTCAGCGTTCCAACGGATTTCGGTGACCGTCGGCGGCTGGCCGCCCTCGTCTGGCGGGAACGTGACGAGAATGAACCGCGCTGTCGGAGGGTCGAATTTTGCGTCGACCGGATCGAATTCGGGCCATTCATCGGCCGTTTCACTGATAAAGATCCTGGTGTTTGTGGCGATCCCGTCCGGGGTTTCCACAACGAGATTCTTCAGGGCGAGAGACGGATGAAATTCGGCCGCGATCCACCATGCGGGCTCACCGGCGGCGCCCGACCAGAGGGAATCGGGATCGCGATCCACAACATGCCAAACATTGGTGTGCGGTTCGGCTCCGCTGCTGGCCGCGACGAAGATCGGGCGCGGGTCATCGGCGGAGGACTCCATCCCCTCTGAAGCTACGGAGCGAGCGGCGAGGGCCGCCAGCACGCGCCGGCGCAGTTCGGCGGCTGCCCGGATGTCGGCGGCGACCCGAGGTCCCTCGGCATACAGAGCGCGGACTTCGTCGGCCTGAAGGGTGCGAGCGTAAATCAGCACGTCATCGATGGCGCCGTGGAAGAAACGCGGATCTTCGCTGTCGAGGTGACGTCCGAGCTGGAAATTTCCGGCGATATAGGAGTCATCCTCTGAATAATCCCGCTCACCGGCCAGCTCCCCGTTCACGAACACTTGGAGCTTTGGACCGTAAGACACGACCACGTGCGCCCACTCTCCGGAACGGAAACGGGCCGGCACGGCAAGATTCGCGTTGAAGGTCCGTGCGTTGTTGCCAATGACAAAACTGTGGCCGAAGGCGTTGCCGATCCCGCTGTCGACGACCGAGAAGGCCCGTTCACCGCGGCGAGCGTCCAGGCGGAGCCAGAACGAGAAGGCGATTGGGAATCGCTTCCCGGAGACGGGCGTTGCCGCATAGGCGCCCTGTCCATCCAGCCACAGGGCTCCGTTCGGATTTCCGTGCCGATCGACGGTGAACGTTGCGCCGATGAGCTGCGCGTCGTGGCCGCGGCCGGAGGCGTCTTCGGCGTTGCCGTCGAAGAAGTACGCCGCCAGCAGTCCGTCGGTCAAATCAGCACGGGCCGTCGCGGCGCACGCGAGAAAGGAGAGAAACACGGATGCAAGTTTCATAGCGGATAAAAGCGTACCCCGCCCGAAGCCGGTCGGCAAGGGAGGCGGTTTGCCATTGACCCAACATTACCGACAACTCACCATTCGCCGGTTCTATGGCGTATCCCTTTCAGAAAATCGAACCCAAATGGCAGCGTTACTGGCTTGAGAACAAGACGTTCCGAACGCCGGATGAGCCGGACCCCTCCCGTCCAAAATTTTATGCGCTGGACATGTTCCCGTATCCGAGCGGCGCCGGCTTGCATGTCGGGCATCCGGAGGGCTACACGGCCACGGATATTGTCTGCCGCTACAAGCGGATGAGGGGATTCAACGTGCTGCACCCGATGGGGTGGGACGCGTTCGGCCTGCCGGCTGAACAGTACGCACTAGAAACCGGGACGCACCCGCGCGAGACAACCTACCGAAATATCGCCCGCTTCCGGGCGCAGTTGCAGGCAATCGGGTTCTCCTACGACTGGGATCGCGAATTCGCGACCACTGACGAAGATTACTACAAGTGGACGCAATGGATTTTCCTCAAGCTGTATGAAAGGGGCCTGGCGTATCAGGCGGAAGTGCCAGTGAACTGGTGTCCCGCCCTCGGCACGGTGCTTGCGAACGAGGAGGTCGTGGACGGCAAATCGGAACGCGGCGGCCATCCGGTAATCCGCAAACCGATGCGCCAGTGGATGCTCAAAATTACTGCGTACGCCGACCGTCTCCTCAAAGACCTCGATCTAGTGGACTGGCCCGAGAGCATCAAGGAAATGCAGCGGAACTGGATCGGGCGTTCCGAGGGGGCGGAAGTCCGGTTCAAGGTCGCGGGCCGCGATGACGAAATCGTCGTGTTCACCACGCGGCCAGACACGCTGTTCGGCGCCACCTACATGGTGCTCGCGCCCGAACACCCTCTCGTGGAGGCCATCACCACTCCCGAGCGCCGCGACGAGGTCCGGGCCTATCAGGAGGCCGCCGCGCGGAAGAGCGACCTCGAACGAACCGACCTGCAGAAAACGAAGACCGGCGTCTTTACAGGGGGCTACGCGATCAACCCCGTGAACGGAGAATCAATTCCCGTCTGGATCGCCGACTACGTGCTGGCCGGCTACGGCACCGGCGCGATCATGGCTGTGCCCGCGCACGACACGCGGGACCTCGAATTTGCCCGCGCGCATCAATTGCCGATCCGCGTCGTGGTGCAGCCCATTGACGGATCCGATCCAGTCGGCTTCACCGGGGACGGGATCGCGGTCAATTCTCCGCTCATCGACGGGCTTCCCACGCCGGAGGCGAAAAAGCGGATTGTGAAATGGCTGGAAGAACGCGGACTGGGCAGTTTCAAGGTCAACTACAAGCTGCGCGACTGGTTGTTCAGCCGCCAACGCTATTGGGGCGAGCCCTTTCCCATCATTTTCGTCGATGGCCAGCCGAAGCCAGTGCCGTATGACCACCTGCCGATTCGTTTGCCTGATGTTCCGTCCTACAAGCCCAGCGGCACTGGCGAAAGTCCGTTGGCGGCGATTCCGGAATGGGTCAACACCACCGATCCCGAAACCGGAAAGCCCGCGCGGCGCGAGACCAACACGATGCCGCAATGGGCCGGCTCATGCTGGTACTACTTGCGGTTCATTGATCCGAAGAATCCGCATGCGCTGGTGGACCCCGCGAAGGAACGCTACTGGATGCCCGTTGATCTCTACGTCGGCGGCGCCGAGCACGCCGTACTGCATCTGCTCTACGCGCGGTTCTGGCACAAGGTGTTGTACGACTGCGGCCTGGTGTCGACGCCGGAGCCCTTCCAGAAGCTGGTCAACCAGGGGATGATCCTCGGCGAAGACGGCCAGAAGATGAGCAAGTCGCGGGGCAACGTCATCAATCCGGACGACATCATCCGCGAATATGGCGCCGATTCGTTGCGGCTTTATGAGATGTTCATGGGGCCCCTTGAGGCCGTGAAACCGTGGAGCATGCGCGGCGTCGAGGGCGTTTTCCGGTTCCTCAACCGCGTGTACCGACTGGTCTGCGACGAGGACACCGGCGCGGTCCTCGATGCGGTCGCCGACGTTCCGCCGACGCGCGAGCAACAGCGCGCCCTACATGCCACCATCAAAAAAGTGACTGAGGACATTGAGGGCATGCGCTTCAACACGGCGATCGCCGCGATGATGGAATTTGTGAATGAGGCGCAGAAATGGGAACGCCGCCCCCGCGCCATCCTCGAGCCGTTCGTGCTGATTTTGAGCCCCTTCGCGCCCCATCTCTGCGAAGAGCTCTGGGAAAAGCTCGGGCACTCGTCGACCCTTGCCTACGAGCCGTGGCCCAACTACGACCCGGCCCTGCTAGTGGAGGAGACAGTCGAAATCCCCGTGCAGGTCAACGGCAAGCTCCGCGGAAAAATCACGGTCCCCAAAGGATCGGAGCCATCGGTAGTCGAGGCGGCCGCGCGCGAAGCGCCCGGCGTCCGCGCGCACCTGGAAGGGCGAACGCTGCGAAAGACCGTGTACGTGCCGGAGCGACTGATCAATTTCGTGGTGTCCTGACGGGCCGAAGTTTCTGGAGCCGCGCGGCGACTGACTGCGGGTTCCTGCGCCCTGATCCGCTGAGATTGCCGACGAATCCCCACCCCGCAGGATCCCGCCAATTTTGGTCTGCCAAAAATTTTTTAGAAATGTCCAATGTATTGACTCGTTAGAAATATCCTCTTTCCAAACGGACGGGCGGTCTTAGGCGATGTCAATGCCGGAGCTGCTTGCCGACCATTTGTCATAAAACATTTGGAGCGGCGAATTCCGTCCTTCCCTATTCCGCACCTGTAAGAGCGGTTTCCTTGCTGACCGTATCCGGCTCAGGGTGGAACCGGGCACTCCCTTCCTCACGGAGGGACGCCTTCCACGGTGTCCGCAAATCGAATCTGGGACGGTGCCGTCGAAGATCGGCGCGGGAGAAACCGCGCCCTCCAATATGCCCAATCTGGATTGGCGGTTCCCAACCTGACCGCCCAAAATTCACACTTGAGAATCGATCACGTAAGCGTGTGCCCCTTCAGAAGATCTGGATCGCGGAAACAGTGGGCGTGTGAATGTGGGGTATATATGAGCATCGGAGTCGGTGAGTCGGGCATGGGGTGGTGTCGAGAAATAACCGCAGAAGGTTGGGTACACAGGGCTGGCGGGGTCTTGTCTGCCGCCGTCGAGGCGCTCGAGAAACACAGTGAGCGAATGGAAGAAAGTAATCTTAAATTTCGGGACTCTTCCAGGCATTGAGCCGGGAACTGGAGGCGCCGAGGTGAGCGATTTCACAGTCATGGACAAGGAGAAAACGCGTATGAAATCTACGAACATAAAGTGGAGGAAATCGGCGATGAAACGAGGATGGTTGTTCGCGATGCTTTTGATCGGGGCCGTAGCCGACTTGGCGCGGGCGGATGCGCCGGGGATGATTCACTATCAGGGACGGCTGGCGTTGGGGACGAATCTTTACAGCGGGCCGGTCAGCTTGGTCTTTCGAATGTACGATGCCTCGACGGGGGGCGTACTCTTGCACACTAGCACGAATGCCGCGACAGCGGTGGACGGGCTGTATGCGACGGTGATCGGTCAACATGGCGTGATCGGCAATCTCGACGCTGCGCTGACGAACGCGCAAGTGTGGCTAGAGGTTCAAGTCAACGGTTCGACCCTCAGCCCGCGGGAGCGGCTGTTCGCGGTGCCGTATGCGCGGGCGGTGCACGGGCTGCGCGTACTCCATACCAATAACATCGTCCTCAATTCGGACCTGGGATCGAATATGATCGGCGATGAATCCCTGCACTCGGCGATTGGCGGCGGGGCGGAAAATCGAATCGAAACGAATGTATGGTATGCCACAATCAGCGGAGGAGAACAAAACCATATCCAAACATATTCCGACTATTCGAGTATTGGCGGCGGAAGGCAGAATTGGATCGAAGCGAATACCTACTACGCAACGATAGGGGGCGGGAATAACAATCTAATTCAAACAGGCGCGTATTTCGCGGTGATTGGTGGTGGATCAGAAAATGTCATTCATTCGTTCGCTTATTATGCCGCTATCGGAGGCGGATCGCAAAACCGAATCCATACGTATGCGGACGGTTCGACGATTGCTGGCGGTTGGCAAAATGCGATCCAATTTAGCGCATCGAATGCGACCATCAGCGGAGGATCGCTTAATCGAATTCAGCTCTTGGCAAAGTATGCAACCATTGGCGGCGGGGTCGAAAACGAAATTCAAGCAGGCGCGGAGCACGCGACAATTGGCGGAGGGTCTGGGAATCGAATTCGAACAAACTCATTTTATTCAACGATTGGCGGAGGCGTTCAAAATAGCATTCGCCCGTTTGTTGAAAGATCGACCATCGGCGGCGGCGGTCAGAACGAAATTCAGCAGTATGCGAGCCAAGCCACCATTTCCGGAGGTCAATTCAACCAAATCTATACCTATGCGTCCTATTCTTCGATAGGCGGCGGATATCTCAACCAGATTTTGCCGTATTCTTTCTATTCATCGATAGCAGGCGGTTGTGTAAATCTAATCGAATCGAATGCGTCCTATTCGACGATTGCCGGGGGCTGGCAAAA
>JANWZO010000012.1:5817-87362 GCA_025054615.1 Kiritimatiellia bacterium | reverse complement strand
TGAGGGGAATGTCTCCTTGGTGAATGACACCCGGGAAGCCTTTATCAGCTACGGGTTCGGAAATGTGCTGCTGTCGCCGACCGTGACTGTAAATTACGACTTCAAGGAGGCGGAAGGTTTCTACGGAAGTCTGGGCATCAGCCATAGCGTTTCCATCGCTGATTCCATATCGCTCGACCTCGGCGCAAGCCTCGGCGCGGCGACGAGCGACTGGGGTGACTTCTACTTTGGCAAAGCGGAGGGTTTGACCGATTACAGCATTTCGGCCAGCCTGCCGATCGCGATGAACGAGACGTTCACGATCAAGCCGGTCGTCAGCTATTCAGCTCTGTTGGGCGATGCCAAAGACGCGGTTGATGATTCCGATGATAGCCTTTATTTCGGAAAGTCGGATCACTTCGTATTCGGCGTGAACGCCAGCTACTCGTTCTGATCGTAACGACAAGATTCTTACACATGGGAAAGCCCCGCCCGTACAACCTTGGGCGGGGCTTTTGTTTTGCTTCGGTACTGGCGCCGCAAACCGGTTCGGCGATTATTTATCGCCATTTGAATTGCCTGGCACAGAGCCGATAGGCCTCTCCCTCGTCGATCTCCCCTGTAATACGGCGCTCCGATTCCGCCTCGCCGCGTAGCATGCGAAGCGAGCGAGTTACAAAAGTGTAATTGCGTCCGCGATGGAAAATTCAAAATTGTATAAACAGTCTATCTCGTATTATTCTCAAGTCGTTTATTACGAGTTAGATGCAAAATTTTAGTTTGTTGGAACGATTCTCGCTGTATTTGATCTGCCTTTTCGTTAGGATTTGATTGGAATCCTTGCGAAAGGAATTTTTGCATGTGCGCCTTATGGGAAAAACCGCGTCACTACTGCGGATTGGTTGGGGTTTTTGGGGTGGAAAATGCACCACAAGTCATTTACACCGGCCTTTTTGCCTTGCAGCATCGCGGGCAGGAGGGCGCCGGGATCGTCGTCAGCAACGGCGACAAGGTTCGCTCCATCAAAGGCGTGGGCTTGGTGGGCGAAGTGTTCAACCGGCCCCAGCAGCCATTATCGTCCCTTCAGGGTCATTTGGGCATCGGACACGTCCGCTATTCCACGACCGGTTCGCCGAGACCGCAAAATGTTCAGCCGCTGGTGGTGGAGTGTGTCGATGGCATCTGGGCGATCGCCCACAACGGCAATTTGACCAATGCCAAAAGATTGCGCCGAGATTACCAGGAAGCGGGCGCGATCTTCCAGACCAGTACGGACAGCGAAATTCTCCTCCATCTGATCGCAGACCCTCAGTTTCGGAATCGGCCCCGCCGCGTCGAACGTGCCCTGGGTGAACTGCAAGGGGCCTTTTCATTTCTGATCATGACGAAAGACACTTTGATGGCCGCACGCGATCCCTACGGGTTTCGGCCCCTTTCCATAGGGAGACTCGGAAGCGGTTACGTATTTGCCAGTGAAACGTGCGCGCTGGACCAGATGGGCGCGGAGTACATTCGGGATGTCCTGCCAGGCGAGCTGGTGGTTGTGGATGAGCGGGGCATTCGCAGCAGCACTTTTTGCGAGCCGGTCACGGGCTCTCTGGGACAGTGCATTTTCGAGCACGTGTACTTTGCCCGGCCGGACAGCTTTATTTTCGGCCAGAGTGTCCACGAGGTTCGAATTCGGCTCGGCCGCCGGCTGGCCATCGAACAGCCGGCGAAAGCGGATATTGTCGTGCCGATCCCTGACAGCGGCATGTCGGCCGCGCTGGGCTACGCGCAACAGAGCGGCATTCCGCTGGATTATGGATTCATTCGCAACCATTACGTGGGACGGACTTTCATCATGCCGACGCCCGATCAGCGAGCAGGCAGCGTGGACCTGAAACTGGCGGTCGTGCCCGGCGTCGTTCGCGACAAGCGGGTGGTCGTGGTCGATGATTCCCTCGTTCGCGGCACTACCGCGCGCCGACGAATTCGCGCCCTCCGCGAGGCGGGGGCAACGGAGGTACATGTCCGGATTTCGTGCCCGCCGACGCGGCATCCTTGTTTCTTCGGAATCGACTTTCCGTCCCGCGAGGAGCTCGTAGCCGCCGATCGAGATGTGGAGCAGGTCCGCAAGTTTATCGGGGCAGATTCCCTTGGATACCTTAGCCTGAACGGGCTCCTGTCTGCTGTCGATCACCCGGGAGATTTCTGCACCGGTTGTTTTACGGGGCGCTATCCCGTGGCGGTCGAGGAAAATATCCACAAATTCAGCCTCGAGATTCCGAGCGGCGCCCCGATTTGAGCATTGAAAGCGGAGCGGTCAACGCGTATGTTCCAGCAATTTTTGAACGCGATCCAGGTTCCGCGCCGTGTGCGCTGGAAACAGGCAAAAAGACAAGGGTAGCACAATGAAAGACAGGGACGGTCAACGGGATTTGTCGCCGGGTCGGCAGGGGCTGTACAGCCCCGAGTACGAGCACGATTCCTGCGGCGTCGGTATGGTGTGCAACCTGAAGGGCATCAAATCGCACGACGTCATCCACAAAGCCCTCAAAATCCTCGAAAACCTGTCCCATCGCGGCGCGTGTGGCTGCGATGAAAAAACCGGTGACGGCGCGGGCATTCTCATGCAAATCCCGGACCGGTTTCTTCGCAAGGTGACCTCCGGTCTGGGCTTCACGCTGCCCCCGGAGACGGAATATGGGGCTGGGCTGGTCTTCCTGCCGCGTGATCCGGGCGAGCGGGCGTATTGCATGGAGCTTTTTGAGCGGGTGACCCGAGAGGAGAAGCAGACCTTTCTCGGTTGGCGAAAGGTGCCGCAGAACAACGAGGTGCTTGGCGACCTGGCCCGCGCGGTCGAGCCGGATATCTATCAGATCTTCATCGGGCGCGGAAAGGGCATCAAGGATCAGATGCATTTTGAGCGGAAGCTTTACGTCATCCGCAAGGTGATGGAGAAGACGATCCGCGAATCGTCCCTGAAAGAGAAAAAATATTTTTACGTGCCCAGCCTATCCAGCCGAACAATCGTCTACAAGGGGCTGATGCTGGCGGATCAGATCGAGCCGTTCCTACCCGACCTCACGGACCCGGATCTCGAAAGCGCGATGGCGCTGGTCCACCAGCGGTACAGCACTAACACCTTTCCCACCTGGGACCTTGCGCAGCCTTTCCGCTATCTCTGCCACAATGGCGAAATCAACACTCTACGCGGAAATGTCAACTGGTTGACCGCCCGCCAGCGGGTATTCCATAGCCCCTTATTTGGCGACGATCTCCACAAGCTCTTCCCCATCGCGACGCCTGGCGCCAGCGACTCCGCTATTCTGGACAATGTTGTCGAGTTGCTTCACCTCGCAGGCCGCTCCCTACCTCACGTCATGTCGATGCTGATCCCCGAGGCGTGGCAGAATCACGAAACGATGAGCGAGGAAAAGCGCGCCTATTACGAATTTCACGCATGCCTGATTGAGCCGTGGGACGGCCCGGCATCCATTCCCTTCTCCGACGGCACCTGCGTGGGCGCGGTGCTCGACCGTAACGGTCTGCGGCCCTCTCGCTACCTGGTTACGAAGGATGGATTCGTGATCATGGGCTCGGAGACCGGCGTTTTGGAAGTCGACCCCGCGAATGTTGCTCTCAAGGGCCGCCTGCAGCCGGGGCGCATGTTCCTGATCGACATGTCCAAAGGGCGCATCGTGGAGGACGATGAAATCAAGCACGAGCTGGCTTCGCGTCGTCCCTACGGCGAATGGTTGAAGAAGCACATGGTGCGGCTTGACCATCTGCCCCCGCCGCGCAATCCCCCGCCGACGTTGCAGGACAAGCTGATCACGCTGCAGAACCTTTACGGGTATACGCTCGAGGATTTGCGGATTGTCATGGCGCCCATGGCGAAGACCGGCCAGGAGGCTGTGGGCTCGATGGGGATCGATACGCCCTTGGCCGTTCTCTCGGACCGTCCGCATTTGCTGTACTACTACTTCAAACAACTATTCGCGCAGGTCACCAATCCGCCGCTCGACGCTATCCGCGAGGAACTGGTCACATCGATGGCCACGAGCATCGGGTCCGCTCGCAATCTTCTCGCCGAGACGCCCGAACACTGTCATCAGCTCAGCCTGCAGCAGCCTATTTTGACGAATGAGGATTTGGAGCGGATTCGCGAAATCGAGGATGTCGGCATCTCATCCATCACCCTCCCGATGGTGTTCGACCCCGACGGCGGCGGGCGGGCGCTGGAAGAGGCAATGGACGGGCTTTGCCGCGCCGCCGAAAGCGCGATCCTCGGCGGATACGAGATCATCATCCTTTCGGACCGTACAGCCGGCCGCGAACTGGCCCCCATTCCAGCGCTCTTGGCCTGTTCCGGCGTGCATCACCATCTGATCCGCACGGGGCTTCGCGAGCGCTGCGGCCTGGTGATCGAAAGCGCCGAGCCGCGCGAAGTGCATCATTTCGCCTGCCTGTTCGGTTACGGAGCAAGCGCGATCAATCCGTATCTCGCCTTCGAAACCCTCCACGACATGGTCGATCAAAAGATGATCGATGTCGACTACCCGACCGCGAAGAAAAACTTCATTAAGGCGATCAACAAAGGCGTCCTGAAGGTGATGTCCAAAATGGGTATCTCCACGCTGCAGAGCTACAAGGGTGCGCAGCAGTTCGAAGCCGTGGGGCTGAATTCTTCCGTGATCGACAAATATTTCACATGGACAGCGTCGCGGATTCAGGGCGCTGATCTCGACACGATCGCGCGCGAAGTCAAGATGCGCCATGAGCGCGCCTATCCGCCGGTTCACGTGCCGGAGACCCTCGAACTGGATGTCGGCGGGCTATACCAGTGGCGCCGAACGGGCGAACGACATCTGCTGCAACCGCTCGTAATCGCCAAATTGCAGGAGGCCGTCCGCACCGGCAAGGTCCAGACCTACGAACAGTATGCGAAACTGGTCAATGACCAGTCCCGCGAATTGATGACGATTCGCGGTCTCCTCGAATTCAAAGAGGATCCGTCCCGCTCAATCCCGATCGAAGAGGTCGAACCTTGGACCGAGATCGTGAAGCGCTTCAAGACCGGCGCCATGTCCTACGGCTCCATCAGCCAGGAGGCTCATGAGACCCTGGCCATCGCGATGAATCGGATCGGCGGCAAGAGCAATTCGGGGGAGGGAGGCGAGGACGAAGAGCGTTACATTCCGCTCCCGAACGGCGATTCGCGGAGCAGCGCCATCAAGCAAGTGGCCTCAGGCCGCTTTGGCGTGACCAGCCACTATCTGGCAAACGCCAAGGAATTGCAGATCAAAATGGCCCAGGGGGCCAAACCTGGTGAGGGCGGTCAGCTCCCCGCGGAAAAGGTTTATCCGTGGATCGCCAAGACGCGGCATTCCACGCCGTGGGTTCAACTGATTTCACCACCGCCTCACCACGACATCTATTCGATCGAAGATCTGGCTCAGTTGATCCACGACCTCAAAAACGCCAATCCGGAGGCCCGCATTAGCGTGAAGCTGGTTTCCGAGGTGGGCGTGGGCACCATCGCCGCAGGTGTATCCAAGGGCAAGGCTGACGTCGTGCTCATCAGCGGATACGATGGCGGGACGGGCGCGTCCCCGGAGACCTCCCTCAAACACGCAGGCCTGCCCTGGGAGCTGGGTCTTGCGGAAACCCAGCAGACCCTGGTGTTGAATGACCTGCGCAGCCGGATTGTCGTCGAATGCGACGGCAAGCTGATGACGGGCCGAGATGTGGCGATCGCCTGCCTATTGGGGGCAGAAGAGTTCGGCTTTTCGACCGCGCCCCTCATTTCGTTGGGTTGTATCATGATGCGGGTGTGCCACTTGAATACCTGCCCCGTCGGCATCGCCACCCAAGATCCGGATCTAAGAAAGAAATTCGCGGGAACACCGGAACACGTCATCAATTTCTTCCGGTTCGTCGCTGAAGAGTTGCGGGCCATCATGGCGCGGCTCGGATACCGAACCGTGAATGAAATGGTCGGCCAGGTGCACCGGCTCGACATGCGCAAGGCCATCGATCACTGGAAGGCCAAGGGGATCGACCTCTCGGCCATTCTGTACGATCCCAAGGTGCCTCCGCACGTTGGCCGATATTGCAGCCAGAAGCAAAATCATAACCTGGACAAGGCGCTTGACCACGTCCTCATCAAGAAGGCGTGGCCCGCCCTCGAGCGCGGCGAACGCGTAGAATTCGAGCAGGAGATCCGGAATGTGAACCGCACGGTCGGCACGATGTTGAGCTGGCGTATCTCGAAGAAGTATGGCTCGGCCGGCCTGCCGGAGGACACCATCGTGATCCGCGCGAAGGGCTCTGCTGGACAAAGTTTCTGCGCGTTTGGCGCTCCGGGCCTCACCTTCCACGTCGAGGGCGATGCCAACGACTATTTCGGAAAAGGACTTTCCGGCGCAAAGCTCACCATCCGGCCGCCGCGCGAATCCACCTTCCGGGCGGAGGAGAACATTATCATCGGGAATGTCGCATTCTATGGGGCCATCAAGGGCAAGGCCTTTATCCGTGGGGTTGCGGGGGAGCGTTTTTGCGTCCGAAACAGCGGTGTCGTGGCGGTCGTCGAGGGCGTCGGCGACCACGGTTGCGAATATATGACGGGCGGTCGCGTCGTCGTTTTGGGCAGGACCGGCCGCAATTTTGCTGCGGGCATGTCCGGCGGCATCGCCTATGTGCTCGACGAAGAGGGGGATTTTGTCCGCTATCGATTGAACCGGGAAATGGTCGGCGTCGAGGCCTTGGAAGAAGAGGGCGAAATTGCGTTCGTTCGCGCCTTGATCGAGGATCACCTCGCCTACACAGACAGCGAGGTTGCAAAGCGGGTCCTGGCCGAGTGGCCGGCGATCCTGAGCCGGTTCGTCAAAGTCATGCCTCACGACTACAAGCGCGCCCTGGCCAAAATGGCGCAGGAGGAATTGCAGATGGCCGCCGTTTGACGGGACGTGGCCGACCTCGTCGTCGTAGAGATTTCAGGCGGTTCAGCAGCGATCCGCATCTCACGAGACAGGCTCCAATTCACCGAAGAGGACGTATGGGCAAGGTAACAGGATTCAAGGAATATACTCGGGAATTGCCTCACAAAATTCCGCCCTCGGAACGGGTAAAATTTTTTCGCGAGTTCTACGAACCATTCCCGGAGGAAAAGGTAAAGCAGCAGGCGGCCCGATGCATGGACTGCGGGGTTCCGTTCTGCCATACCGGATGCCCCCTCGGGAACATCATCCCCGATTGGAACGACCTCGTGTATCGCGGGCGCTGGCGCGAAGCCATCGACCGCCTTCACGCCACCAACAATTTCCCCGAATTCACGGGCCGGCTCTGCCCCGCGCCCTGCGAAGAAGCCTGCGTGCTGGGGATCAATGAGCCGCCGGTGACGATTGAGCAGATTGAGAAAGAGATTATTGAACGCGCATTTGCTGAGGGTTGGGTCAAGCCCGAGCCGCCTGCCCGGCGCACGGGCAAAAAGATTGCGGTGGTCGGTTCGGGACCCGCCGGCCTTGCCTGCGCCCAGCAGCTAAATCGCGCAGGCCATACCGTCACCGTGTTTGAGCGGGATGACCGCATCGGCGGCCTGCTGCGATACGGAATCCCCGACTTCAAAATGGAGAAGTGGGTGGTCGACCGCCGGCTCGCGCAGATGGAGGCGGAAGGCATCGTCTTCAAACCGGGCGTGCGCGTCGGAACCGATATCACCGGCGAGCAGCTCCGCCGAGAATATGATGCGATTGTTCTGGCCATCGGCGCCACTCGTGGCCGCGATCTGAACATTCCCGGTCGGCATCTTTCGGGCATCCACCTTGCAATGGAATTTTTGCCGCAACAAAATCGTATCGTCGCCGGCGATCATGTTCCCAATCAGATTGTAGCCACCGGAAAGCACGTGATTGTGATTGGCGGCGGCGACACCGGCAGCGACTGCATTGGCACAGCCATCCGCCAGGGCGCTCGGTCAGTGACCAATTTTGAACTGCTGCCCATGCCGCCGAAATCCCGACCCGAGCATCAGCCGTGGCCGTATTATCCGATGCGCCTCCGCATCAGCACTTCCCATGACGAGGGCTGCGAGCGTGTCTTCTCCATTTCAACCAAGGAATTCATAGGTGAAAACGGCCGGGTGACGCACCTCAAGACGGTCGATGTCAGATGGGTGCCATCCCCGGGCGGCGGTCCGCCCAAAATGGAAGAAGTGCCGGGTTCAGAAAAAATCTGGCCGGCCGAGCTGGTTCTTCTGGCGCTCGGATTTCTCGGCCCGGAAACCGACAGCATCGTCAGCCAGCTCGGCTGCGAACTCGATGCCCGGGGCAACGTGAAGACGAACGACCATTACGCGACGTCAGTGCCCGGCGTCTTTGCGGCGGGCGATGCGCGCCGGGGCCAGTCCCTGATTGTTTGGGCCATTTCGGAGGGTCGGGAATGCGCCCGAGGCGTGGATCAGTGGCTCATGGGATACTCACTGTTGCCGACCAAAGTGGGTCACGATCTGCCGCGGGTGTAGGTCGGGCGCGCTGATCGGAATTAGCGCGGTCCCGCCGCGGTAGGATCCCCGCGCTTAGGCGGCTGCTTCGGAGCTTTGCGTTTTTGGGTTGGTCTCGACTCTAGCTTGTTGCGCCGTGTCCCGTAGATGCCTTCGCGCTAGGTTTTTTCCTCTTTCTCGTCCTCGGGCGCCACAGGGGTTGCGGACACGACCTTGTCGCCAGGTTCAAGATTGATGATTCGGACGCCTTGCGTGTTGCGGCTGATGACTCGGATGTCCTTCACCCCGACGCGGATCATCTGACCCTGCTGCGTGATCAGCATCAGCGCATCGTCATCTCGCACGGAATGTGCCCCGACCACCTTGCCGTTGCGATCGGAGGTCTTCATCGTGATCACGCCCTTCCCGGCTCGTCGCTGTAGGGGATACTCCTCGAAGGCTGTCCGTTTTCCGTAGCCGTTTTCCGAAATGCAGAGCAGGGTGGCGGCCGGATCCACGACTTCGATGGCGACGACCGCATCGCCGTCTTCATCGAGCTGGATTCCCCAGACGCCGACCGTGTCGCGGCCCTGGTCGCGGAGCTGGTCCTCAGAAAACCGGATGCTCATCCCGTGCCGGGTGATGAGCATGATCTCGTTGGATCCGTTCGTCAGGCGGACGCCGATGAGTCGGTCCCCTTCCTCGATTGAGATCGCGATGATTCCGCCCGCCCGCGGATTGCCGAACGCGGCGAGATTCGTCTTCTTCACAAGCCCCTTTTCGGTGGCAAAGACGAGAAACTGGGATTCGGGAAATTCTCGAACCCGCAGCATGGTCGCGATTTTTTCGTCATTTCCAATTTCGAGGAAATTAACGAGCGCCTTGCCCCGCGAGGCGCGGCCCGCCTCGGGCACTTCGTGGACCTTTTTCCAGTGCACGCGCCCCTTTTCGGTGAAGAACAGTAGGTAATCGTGCGTCGATGCAGTGAATACGTGTTCGACGTAGTCCTCCTCCCTCGTCTCCATGCCCACTACACCCTTTCCGCCGCGCCTCTGCTGGCGGAAGGTCGACACCGGCATGCGCTTGATATAGCCGGCATGCGACAGCGTGATGATGCATCCGCGGTCGGCGATCAGGTCCTCGATCTCGATCTCGCCCTCATCCGGGACGATCTCCGTGCGGCGGGCATCGTTATAGGTCTGCTTCATTTCGAGGAGATCGGCTTTGATCACGTCATAGATTTTCCGCGGATTCGCCAGCAGGTCCTCGAGCCGATTGATCTCCATGATGATCTGCCGATACTCCTCCTCGAGCTTTTCCCGCTCGAGGCCGGTCAACTGATAGAGGCGCATGTCGAGGATGGCGTTCGCCTGCGCCTCGGACAGTCGGAAGCGGGCCATCAGTTGGACCTTGGCGGCTTCGCGGTCTCTCGACTCGCGGATGATACGGACCACCTCGTTCAGGTGGTCGACCGCGATTTTCAGGCCCTCGAGGATGTGCGCCCGCGCCCGGGCCTTCTCGAGCTCAAAGGTGAAGCGCCGCGTGAAGACCTCGTATCGATGCGCGATGTAGCACTCGATCAGCTCCTTGAGGTTCATCACGCGCGGCCGACCTTTGTCGATCGCCAGCAGAATCGCGCCAAAGGTGGTTGCCAGTTGCGTATGCTCGTACAGGTTGTTCAGGACCACTTTGGGCAGGGCGCCGCGCTTGACCTCAATAACCACGCGAATCCCGTCCTTGTCGGACTCGTCTCGCACGTCCGCAATGCCTTCGATTTTTTTCTCGTTGACGAGCTCGGCAATCGTCTCGATGAGGTTGGCCTTGTTGACGGTGTAGGGGATCGACGTGATGACGATGCTCTCCTTCCCCTGGGGCCCTTCCTCGATCACGGCGTGACCGCGGAGGTTGAGCAGTCCGCGGCCCGTCGCATACATGCGTTTCACTTCCGCAAGCCCGCAGACCATGCCGCCGGTCGGGAAATCTGGCCCCTTCACGAACTGCATCAGTTCGTCCACGGAGCAATTCGGGTGATCGATGACATGGATCGTCGCGTCCACGATTTCACCCAAATTGTGCGGCGGGATATTGGTCGCCATGCCGACGGCGATGCCCGTGCTGCCGTTGATGAGAAGGTTCGGGATTCGCGCCGGAAGGACCTTGGGTTCGAGCAGCTTCTCGTCATAATTCGGCTGCATGTCGACTGTGTTTTTGTCGATGTCCGCGAGCATTTCGCCGGCGAGTTTGTGCAGCCGACATTCGGTGTAGCGATAGGCTGCGGGTGGGTCCCCGTCGATGGAACCGAAGTTGCCCTGGCCTTCGATCAGCAGGTAGCGCATCGAGAAGTCCTGCGCCATCCGGACAAGGGTGTCGTAAACCGCGGCGTCTCCATGCGGATGGTAGTTGCCGATGACCTCGCCGACGACTTTCGCACATTTGACGAACGGTTTAGTGTGGGTCCACCCCCGTTCGCCCATCGCATACAGGATCCGACGGTTACCGGGCTTCAGGCCATCCCGCGCGTCGGGCAGCGCGCGGCCGATGATCACGGACATCGAATAATCGATGTACGCGCGCTGCATCTCGTCTTCGATGTTGACCAGGTCGATTCGATCTTTGGCGTCGTACATGGGGCGTTGGGTCCGATTGGCTAGGTGACCATGGGGCGGCGTTCGGCGGTGGAGCCGGCTTACGCTGACTTACACATCAAGGTTTCTAACGTTGAGCGCGTTCTCTTCGATGAATCGGCGCCGGGGATCAACTTCGTCGCCCATCAGCGTGGTAAAAATTTCCTCCGCCTTGTAGGCGTCTTCGACGCGCACCTGCAGAAGCTTGCGCTTTTCGGGGTTCATCGTCGTTTCCCACAGTTGTTCCGGATTCATCTCACCCAACCCTTTGAACCGCTGGATCGTAATGCCCTTCTGGCCGTGGGCGCGTACGAGGTTCAGAAGCTCCTGCAGCGATTGGACCGGGAGCGTCTGCCCGTCGCTGTTACGGATGAATCCGATCGGGCTGGCCTGCGGGAACAAATGGGCAATCTGAAAACGGCGCCGCTCGAGTTGAGCGAGCAATTTGCTCAGGGTCGGCGCGGCGTAGAGGTCGACCACGCGCAACTCCTGCTGCTCCGGCTTCCGCTCGGCACCCCCCACGTCTAATTCGAGCTGCCGGCCGAGCCTCCGCTCGATGTCATCGCTTAGTTTTCGCAGCTCGGCGTCGGTGAAGAGCCAGTAGTGCTCGGGCTCGCCGCCCGCCGTCACGGTTGCCCGGTAATGCGGAAGAGACCCGTCGGCCCGCCGCTGCGCCAGAAAGTCGGCAATATCGACCCCCTTCCGTCGGACTCGATCCAGGTTCGCTTCTATGTCTGCGAGGAGGTCAAGCATTTCGCGGAGCGATTTCGAAGAGAGGAGCTCCGCGCCTTTCGTGTCCGTGAACACGAGGTCCTCGCATCCCAGATCGAGGAGGATCGACGTCAGTTGCTGATCATTTTCGACGTATTCTTCCCGCTTCTTGCGCGTGACCTTGTAAAGTGGCGGTTGCGCGATATAGACGTGCCCGCGATCGATCAATTCGGGCATCTTGCGGAAGAAAAACGTCAGCAGCAGCGTGCGGATGTGCGAGCCGTCCACGTCGGCATCGGTCATGATGATGATCTTCTTATAGCGGAGCTTTTCGATGTTGAAGTCGTCGCGACCAAAGCCCGTGCCGATCGCCGTGATCATTGTGCGAATTTCGTTGTTCGATAGCATCTTGTCGTCGCGCGCCTTTTCGACATTCAGCACCTTGCCGCGAAGCGGCAGGACAGCCTGAAATCGGCGGTCGCGCCCTTGTTTGGCCGAGCCCCCGGCGCTATCGCCCTCGACGATGAACAGCTCGCACAGCTCCGGGTCCCGTTCCGAGCAGTCGGCCAGCTTGCCCGGCAGCCCTCCACTGTCGAGCGCCCCCTTTCGCCGCGTCAGGTCGCGAGCTTTCCGGGCGGCCTCTCTCGCGCGCATCGCCAGTTGGGCCTTTTCGATAATTCGGCGGGCAACCGACGGGTGCTCCTCAAAATAGGTGCCGAGCTCCTCATTGACGATCGAGGCGACGATGCCCTCAACCTCGCTGTTCCCGAGTTTTGTCTTGGTTTGCCCCTCAAATTGCGGATCCGGCACCTTGACGCTGACGACCGCCGTAAGCCCCTCGCGGACGTCGTCACCGCTCATCGTGCCTTCCTCCTCCTTGATGAGCTTGTTGGCCTTCGCGTAGCTGTTGATGCACCGGGTCAGCGCTGAACGAAATCCGCTAAGATGAGTTCCGCCCTCCACCGTGTGGATGTTGTTGGTGTACGAAAAGACGCTCTCGTTGAACGAATCGGTGTATTGCAGCGCGATCTCGACGATGACGCGGTCGCGCTCCTTCTCGAAATAGATGACCTTCGGATGCAGCGGGTTTTTGTTCCGGTTGAGGTGTTCGACGAACTCGACAATCCCGCCTTTGTATTTGAAGACCTCCTCCCTCAGCGGCTCCTCCTGCCGCAGCGTGATCTCCAGGCCGCGGTTTAGAAAGGCCAGCTCACGGAGCCGATTGGCGAGCGTGTCCCAGTTGAATTGGATCGTGGAAAAAATTTCCTTGTCCGGGAAGAACGTGACTTTGGTGCCAGTTCCCCGGGATTTCCCAATCGGTTCCACCGGAGTTACCGGCTTGCCGCGTTCGTAGCGCTGGTGGTAGACCTTTCCATCGCGCCGGACTTCCACCTCGAGCCACTCACTCAACGCGTTGACGCACGACACCCCCACGCCGTGCAGGCCGCCGGAGACCTTGTACGTATTGTGGTCAAACTTGCCGCCCGCGTGCAGCACGGTCATCACCACCTCCAGGGCGGACCGCTTTTCCGTCTTGTGCATGTCGACGGGGATCCCGCGCCCGTTGTCGATCACGCTGATCGACCCGTCGGCATTCATGACCACCTGGATTTGCGTGCAATAGCCCGCCAGCGCCTCGTCTATCGAGTTGTCGACCACCTCAAACACGCAGTGGTGGAGCCCCCGCACGCCCGTGTCGCCGATGTACATCGCCGGCCGTTTGCGGACGGCCTCGAGGCCTGCAAGGACCGTAATCGCGTCCGCACTGTAGGAGGTGGACGCATTTTCTTTATTATCAACAGGTTGCGTTTGTAGCTTTTCGGCGTCTGGCATGGAGATAGGGTCGAAAAGAGTTCTATGATCAAAGAATGAAATTTACCATAGCTGGGCCACGAAATGCAACGCCTCAAGTGAGCGCAGATGAGGCGAATTCGCTCGTGAATGCAGCCGTTTTGAAGCGTTAGATACGAGCGGCTGCAGGATGATCGTGCCTGATCAGTGCCTCAATCTCTTCGAGCAGTGTCTCAACGCCTCGGCGGGCCGTCTCTGACAAGCCTTCACCCAGTTCAAAATCCACGCCCGGGATCGCCCCCAGCCACATTTCCGCTGATGCCCCGAACAGCATTTCCGCCAGCGCGGCCACCTCCGTCGGCTGCAGCGCGTGCCCGAAACAAGAACGGGGCAGTTCGAACACCCGCTGGTCGCGAAGCGGCAGCAACATCGGCTCGGCCCCTGAACTCGCGGGATAGGCGTCCAGAAAAATCACCCGGTCCGCGCCGACCAACAGCTCGGCATGTTCCGGAACGAGCTGGTTGAAATCGTGCACTTCCACCCCCGGCAGGCGAATCTGCCGCAGACGCTGTGCGGCCGCGCGGCCGGCGCCATCGTCTCGGTGGAAGTCATTTCCCCAAGCCAGCACGACCGTTCTTTTCATGCTTCCACCCTACACCGAAAGCGCGCGCCGCCGCTATCGGGTTTCCCCTGATATTCAGGTCGCCGGTGAATTTCCATGGCATGGAAAAAAAGCGCGCTGCCTTTTCCATCGTATGGAATTTCCAAACCCAGGAAGTGTTGGCGCCCCAATGCGTGCCGCACTCGGCTCAGGGCAGGTGAGCGATTCGCGTGGATAACCCGTCACCCAACTTCAGAGTTCGCTGGTAGTCCAAAAGATCACTTCGATTAGCTGAATGTCCTCTGAAAACGAATAAATGATCTCGTGCAGAAAAAGTGGATTATTTGCAACCCGCCTAATTGATCTCCCGCCTCATTTGCTTGTTCTGACTGCTGCGAACTTCTCCGATCGACGCGGTCCTTTCTTCGCCACAAAAGGGTCATTTTTATCGAGTTTGCGAGGGACCTTTTCATAGAGTAATGACACCGGAGGATCGATCTTGTCTCTTGCGCACGCAAGGCCGGCGGGGCATGCTGTCGCCCAATCATCAAGGCGTATCTATGGGAGGTTTGTAGGATGGAAGCCACACACATCGTCGGCGACTTGCCGGCAATCTGCGGGCAGGAACAAGAGGCGGTCCGGCGCACGGGCCGAATCGTCGATGCCTATCGCACCGTGGGCGGCATCGATTTTTCCCGCATCAAGAGTGCGGCCGCCATCGCGCTGCACATGCACCAGCCGCTGATCCCCGCGGGCGGGCCGGACATCCGGACCGCCGCCCTGATCAGCAACTTGAAATACATGATGGACAACCAGCACATCGGCGACAACCACAACGCGCCGGTCTTTCACTGGTGCTACAAGCGGATGGGCGAGTTCATCCCGCAGCTCGTGCATGAAGGCATGCAGCCCCGCGTGATGCTGGAATATTCCGGTTGTCTCCTGCACGGTTTGCTCAGGATGGGCGCCGGGGATGTCGTGGACGCGCTGCGCCGGATCACGCTGGATCCACAGTACAACCGATGCGTGGAATGGCTGGGGTGTCCGTGGAGCCACGCGGTGGCCCCGTCCACGCCGCCGCAGGACTACAAGCTGCATGTGCTGGCGTGGCAGCAATATTTTGCGTCGTTGTTTGGTTGGGAGGCTCTGGAGCGAGTCAAGGGCTTTTCGCCGTCTGAGATGGCGCTGCCGAACCAGCCGGACGTTGCGTATGCGTTCGTCAGTACGCTCCGTGAGTGCGGTTTCCAGTGGGTTCTGGTTCAGGAACACACAGTGGAGCTGCCGAATGGCCACGGGCTTCAACAACGACACCTGCCGCACCGGCTCGTCGTGCGGAGCTCAACGGGAGAGGAGGCGAGCATTGTGGCGCTCATCAAGACGCAAGGCAGCGACACGAAGCTCGTTGCGCAGATGCAGCCCTGGTATGAGGCGCGGTCGCTCAGCCGTTGGGAACTGGCCGGCCGGTCCGTGCCACCGCTGGTCACGCAGATTTCCGACGGCGAGAATGGCGGCGTGATGATGAATGAATTTCCCGCGAAATACTTCGAGGTTGTCCGGCAGGCGTCCCATTCCGAAACGCCGCTGATGAACGGCTCGGAGTATCTCGAGCATCTTTTCGCGCTGGGCATCCGGGAGACGGATTTCCCCGTCTGCCAGCCGATCTTCCAACATCGGATTTGGAACAAGATCAAGCCCGGCGATGGCCCCGAAAAACTACAGAAGGCCATTGAGGAATGTCGCAAGGAAGACTGGCGGTTCCATATGGAGGGCGGGAGCTGGACCAGCAATATTTCCTGGGTGCGCGGTTATGAGAATGTGCTCGGGCCGATGGAGCAGGCCAGCTCGCTGTTCAACGAGAAAGTTCTTCGGAAAGGCGTGCCAACCACCGATCCGCGTTATCGCAACGCGCTCTACCATCTCCTCGTCTGCCAGACCAGTTGTTATCGATATTGGGGCCAGGGGATCTGGACAGAGTATGGGCGCGAGATTTGCCGTCGCGCGATCGATATTGTGACGCACGACTTCTGATGGGGACACCATGCCGAATGTGATCCACCACGCGCTCGTCCTCAACCTCCACCAGCCGTGGGGGCACATCGACGAGATGCTCAACGACCCGGTCGAGCAGGAGCGTTGGCACGGCAAGGAGGTTTTGTTTGCCTACGACCGAATTCCGCGCGCGGTGTGGGGGTGGGAAGATGTCGCGCGCGTGCATCTCTCGATGTCCGGTTCGCTCTTGGAGGCCCTGTCGAACCCGGACTTTCAATCGCGGGTCTATGGCATCGTCAAATGCGGCGATTTGCTCTGGCATCTGCGAAATCCCGCGATTGAGATCCTTGGCACGGCCTATTACCACCCGGTCTTGCCGCTGATCCCCGCCGCGGACCGCCGCGAGCACATTTTGCGCTGGCTCGGCATCGGGCGGCACCTTTTCGACCGCGCCTCATTTCAGGGGTTTTGGCCGCCGGAATGCGGTTTTTGCATGGAGTTGATTCCGCTGCTCAAGGAGGCCGGCTACCGCTACGTCATTGTGGACAGTGAACACTTGGTGCCGATGACGCCGATGCGCTGGGAGGAGCTGCGCTATCGCCCCCATCTGGCGAAATTTGGCGACGCCGAGATCATTGTCATCCCGAGGGACCGCGATCTTTCGATCGCGCAGGAGGGCGGAATGGAAGTCGGTTGGTTCCTGCACGAAGTCCAGGAGCGCTGCAAGTGGTGCGACTTTGAACCGCTGGTCTGCACCGTGACCGACGGCGAGAACGGGGGATGGTTCCGCAACGTGAAGTGGGAGGTCAATTTCTGGGGAGCGTTCTATCACCCGTTGCTGCAACAGGTCCGCAAGGGCGAAACTAATGTGCGACCGACTTTTATCCACGATTATCTCGATCAACATGGCGCGTACGGTTACGTAATCGTACGGACCGGCGCGTGGAACACCGGATATCACCACGGCATCGGCTTTGTCCAATGGACCGGCTCTCAACTGCAGCGGGACGCGTGGAAGCGCGTGGCGGAGGTCAGCCAACGCATCCACGATGCGCGTTGGCGCGCGGGCGAGCGCGGCGCGTCGCCCGAGCAGTGGAAGGCCCTCGAGGAGGCGCTGTGGCGACTGCTGCGGGCGGAGACGAGCTGCCACTTCTTTTGGGGCGAATCGTGGGTCCACCGCGCCCACGCCGGACTCGACGATGCCCTCGAATGGCTGTCGCGGGCCGCGATCCCGTCATAACCTGAAATTCATTTTACTCGCCCGCCTTCCGCTTCTAGACTGCTCAATCGTTTGCGGAAACGTTCCGCGAAAACATCTATGCCAGACGATGTAGAAAATCCGTCGCCCCCCGATTCCACTTCGGACTCCCCGCAGACTCGAGAGACGTCGCTTTCCGCCGAGGACCTGCGCGCCATTTCTCAGGAAATTTCGTCGTCCTATCCGCCGCCCCGACTTGGCACGGAGCTGGTCCTTCTGGAGATCAACCCTCACCGCTCGCACGCCTATTGGAACATCGATGTGGCCGATTTCCGACGGGCGGCCGAAGCGGCGGGCGATCCGAATCCGCCGCTGTTGCTGCGGGTCCACGATATCACCGGCGTCAATTTCGACGGCACGAATTCGAATTCATTTTTCGATTTGCAGGTTCAGGGCCTGCAGGGCCACTGGTATGTCGACCTGTGGCAGGATGGACGGACCTATATCGGCGAGATCGGGCTTCGGCGGCCCGACGGACGGCTGGAAATCCTCGCGCGTTCCAATCCGGTGTCGACGCCCATTGCCTCGGAATCTCCTCATTACCATACCGAAGCGGTGAACGTGGCGGAGACGAACCCCGAAAACCGCCTCACCGACCTTCTCCGCCCGCATCCTCCAGCCAAGGAGCCGATAGCCGGGGAGCCACAAGCCGCCGGCGAATCGACAGGTGATCCCAATTCTCCACCTCTTGTGATTGTGCCACCGCCTGAGCCGGCGGCGTTTCAATCGCCGGAGATCGAGTCGGCGCCTCCCGATCTCGAATCCGCGGATATTTTGCCCGTTGGGCCGCAAAGCGGGCCGGACCTTCCCCAGCGAAAGGAATTTCCATTGCCGCCCGGCGCGGAGAGCCGCCCCGCCGTGTATCTGGACGTAGAGCCGCCCCCCAACGAGAGCGATTTCCCCGAACCTGCCGAGTACGCGTTCGCTCAGTCCGAGTTTGATCGAGAAGTCTCGCCGGAGCCGATGAAAGCGGATTCGCCCACCTCGGAAACCGATGAAAGTTCGTCCGCTGTGCAGCCGTCTCCGGAGCCGGCCGAACCAAGATCGTTTGAGGAACGCCCGGACTGGCCCAGCGCCGAAGAACTGGCAAGGTTTGTTGTGGAGGCATTCGCGCCCGGCGGCGCGTTGGCCGCGCAGTCTGTGGAGACCTTGATGACTCGGTTCGCCGCCGTCCCGAGCACGGGGGAGGAGCAGCACGCCGCGCCGCCGTCCGACGACGCTCCGGCGGGTGCGGCGGTCCAGAGGGAGGCGTCTGAGCACGGCCTGCCGGGCTCTCCGCAACCGGCGCCGCCCCCGGCCAACGAAAAGCCAGCCTTGGCCTCCGAAGCGCCGACTCCGGCCGCCTCGCCCCGAGGCGGCGGAAATGGGCAGTTCTCAGGTCCGCCAGCGTCCCTCCCGTTGGAAAACTACATCGCGCTGTTCAGCGCGGAGCACGGGAGCCCGCAGGTGGCGTTGGAAGTGAATGTCGAACTTCACATCTTTGGGCGCGTGCGGCCCGGCATGCAGGTGAGCTTCTACGGGCAGCCGGTACCGCTCCGGCCCGACGGCTCTTTCTCGCTGCGAAAGCCGCTGCCGCACGGCGCAGTGGTGTTGCCGATTCTCGCGACGGAAACGCCAAAGAACCCGCCCCGCTAGGGCCGCACGCTTCGCGACGCGATGACGAACTCTTCTTCGCAGAATACGGAATCCACGCCCGCCGGCCGGACGCCCATCGCTCCGAAGCCGACGGGATATGCGAGCCTGATCCTGCACGGGCATCTCCCCTTCGTGCGGCACCCGGAATACGACGAGTTTTTTGAGGAGCGTTGGCTCTTTGAGGCGATCACTGAATGCTACCTGCCGCTGCTGCAGGTCTGCTACCGGTTGTTGTGCGAGGACATCCCGTTTCGCCTTTCGATCTCGCTGTCGCCGACACTGTGCGCGATGCTGCAGGACGACCTCCTGCAGAAGCGGTACATTCGGCATCTGGAAAAACTCATCGAGCTAACGCACAAAGAGGTCGCGCGCACCCGCTCGGACCCGCGGCTGAATCGTCTGGCCTGCTTCTATCGCGACTGGCTCACCGAGACGCTCGCGATCTACCATGTTCGATATGGCCGCGACCTGCTCAAGGTGTTCCGCCGCTACGAAGACGCCGGCATCCTGGAGCTCTTCACCACCTGCGCGACACATGGCTATCTGCCGCTGCTCAAGACGCACCCGCGCGCCGTCGAGGCGCAGGTGGCAATCGGCGTCGAAAGCTTCCGGCACACGTTCGGTCGCGCCCCGCGCGGCCTGTGGCTTCCCGAGTGCGCCTTCTATCCCGGTTTGGAGGAGATCCTCGCCGCCCACGGGATCACCTGGTTCATTGTGGATTCACACGGCATTTTGCATGCCTCGTCCCGGCCGCACTACGGTCTGTTCGCGCCCGTAGCGTGCGACAATGGCGTCGCCGCCTTCGGGCGCGACCCGGAGTCCTCACGCCAGGTCTGGAGCGCCCACGAGGGTTATCCCGGCGATTTCGATTACCGGGATTTCTATCGCGATCTCGGCTTTGATGCGGAGTTCGAATACATTCAGCCGTATATCCTGGACGGCAAGACGCGCATCCTGACCGGCATCAAATACCACAGGGTGACGGGCCGGGGAGACCACAAGGACCTATATGACCCGGATGCCGCGCGGCGGAAGGCGGAGATTCACGCGGCGCATTTTGTGGAATGTCGGCAGAAGCAGGTCGATTGGCATGCGCGTCGCATGGACCGACCCCCGCTTGTCGTGTCCCCGTATGATGCTGAATTGTTCGGCCATTGGTGGTTCGAGGGCCCCCAATTCCTTGAATTCATCGCGCGCGTTGCGGCGCGGCAAACCACGGTCGAATTCATTACGCCGTCCGATTATCTGCAGCGTCATCCGATCCTTCAGCGCGCGACGCCGTCGGCCTCGAGCTGGGGGTGGCAGGGCTACAATGAGTGCTGGCTGAGCGGCTGCAATGAATGGATTTATCCCGAATTGCACCGAGCCGCTGCTATCATGACCGATCTCGCAACGCGGTTTCAAAACGATCCGCCGGGGTCGATGCGCGAGCGGATCCTGAATCAGGCCGCGCGCTCGTTGCTGCTGGCCCAGTCTTCAGACTGGCCGTTCATCCTGAAATGCAACACCGCTGTCGACTACGCGAACAAGCGCGTCAAGGACCACCTCGCCCGGTTCCACTTTTTGGCGGAGTCAGCGCGTCGCAACGACATCGACCCGCGTAAGTTGGCCGCGCTGGAAGAACTCGATCGGATTTTTCCTTTCATCGATTTTCGCGTCTATGCCGAAAACGAACGTCGAGCGGAGACGGGCGAGGAAACCGTGCAGGCGGTGTCGGCCTAGCGTGCCGAAGCCAAGCCGATCCAACGCCTCAGAGATCCGACTGTGGGAGGTCGGTGGACCACGATGCAGGCCTATGCTCAGGCTCTTGTCTCAGGCGGGGTGGATAAAGGCGACGACGCAAACAACGTGGCATTGTGGAAGATCGCGGCCACCGCACCCGCGAGCCATGGAAGATTCGTGAACCGACGGCTCGAAGCTGCACTTAAATGATATTTCAACGTGCTTGGATTTCGGTTGTCGCTCGTGCGCGAAACCGGCTCACTTGCGAAGGGCTTCGGGATCGGCGTACACGAGACGGGCGGGCGCGCGGTAGAGGGCTTTTTCAGTCGCGATCACGTCGAGTTGCACATCGTGGGGTTCGACCGGCACAGCCGTCAGTTTCTGGCATTCGAACGCGAGGCAAGCCTTGGTTCCCCGGACATCGGCCAGCAGACGGTCGAAGTGTCCGCCGCCGTGGCCGAGACGGAACCCGTAGATATCAAATGCGAGGGCCGTCACCACGATGAAATCGGTCTCCGAGCCGGGCACCCAAATCCGTTCGACGGGTTCTTCAATTCCATAAAGACCCGATTGAAGCGGAGCTCCCTCGTTCCATCGGGCGAGCCGATATTCGCCACGTTCCTTGTCCCATGCGGGAAGCAGAACCGTTTTCGCCTCCTTGCGACAGGCCGCGAGGAGGAGATCGGTCGCCACCTCGCGCGGCCGCGGGCGATAGAGAGCGACAGTCTTCGCCCGCTGGAACTCAGGCAGGTCAAGCAGCCGCTGCTGCGCTCGGATCGAGGCCTCGGCGATCCATTCGAACGACAGTTTGTTTCGGATGCGTTGCGCGGCCTGCCGCGCAACAGCTTTCGGATTGATCAGGGGTTTGTAGTTCGGGTTGATGGCGACCTCCTCAATTCCGCCCAGCGGGCCAGCCGCTCGCGGATGCGCT
The DNA here is from genome assembly GCA_025054615.1 of Kiritimatiellia bacterium. NCBI lineage: Bacteria > Pseudomonadati > Kiritimatiellota > Kiritimatiellia > Kiritimatiellia bacterium. The sequence goes on along the minus strand of JANWZO010000012.1, from coordinate 65,657 downwards.
TTTCAAAACCTTCCTCAGTCGGTTCGTAGTACACCTTGTCCGTCGGCACATATTCCTGGTCGACGACATGTCCCGGATAATCGTGCGCGTATTTATAGCCAGTGTGTCCAAGAATTTCCGCCGCTTTTTTGTGGGAGGCATCCCGCAGATGGCGGGGGACTGGCAGAACGCGCCCGGCCTTGACGTCCGCCAGGGCGGATTCAATCCCCAGGTAACTGGCGTTGCTCTTCGGCGCGCAAGCCAGGTAGGTCGTCGCCTGGGCCAGAATAATTCGCGCCTCGGGCATGCCGACGAAGTCGACTGCCTCCATGGCGGCCACCGCCACCGGTAGGCCGAGGGGATCCGCATTCCCGATATCCTCAGACGCGAGAATGATCAGGCGTCGGGCGATGAATCGAGGGTCCTCGCCTGCGTACAGCATCTTCGCCAGCCAGTACAGCGCAGCGTTGGGATCAGACCCGCGGACACTTTTGATGAAGGCGGATATCGTGTCGTAGTGGCCGTCTTCATCGTGGTCGTAGACCACAGCTTTTTTCTGGATCGATTCTTCAGCGACGGCGCGCGTCAGCCGGATCACGCCGTCGGCGTCTGCCGGCGTTGTGAGCGCGGCGATTTCGAGCGCGTTCAGCGCGCGCCGCGCGTCACCCTCGCAGACGGCGGCCCAGTGCTGGAGCGCCGCCTCTTCAGCCTCGATGCGGCGGTCGCCGAGGCCTTCCGGATGCGTGAGCGCGCGCCGGAGCAGCGCCACGATGTCCGCTTCCGACAGCGGCTCGAGTTGGAAAATCTGAGAACGGGAGGTGAGCGGGCTGTTGATAAAGAAAAACGGGTTGTGCGTCGTGGCGCCGATCAGCGTGATCGATCCGTCTTCCACGTAGGGCAGCAGGACATCCTGCTGCGCCTTGTTGAAGCGGTGAATCTCGTCGATGAAGAGGATCGTCTCCTCCCCGTGGATGGCCCTCCGTCGTTGTGCCGTTTCCAGAAGGTCGCGCAAGATGTTCACGTTCGCCAACACGCCGCTCGTCCGCTCGAAGTGGCGATGCGTCACACGTGCAATGACCTCCGCAAGCGACGTTTTGCCGCAGCCAGGCGGACCGTAAAGGATGATGCTCCCGAGCCGGTCGGCCTCGATGGCTCGGCGCAGCAGCTTGCCCGGCCCCAAGATATGAGATTGCCCGACGATCTCCTCCAACGTGCGCGGGCGCAGGCGCGCCGCGAGGGGCGGCAGCGGCTTCCGGTCCGACCGGGATTTTTCGAAGAGATCATCCATCTGCATTGGAACACGCCGCCCCGCTATTCAGCGGCCTTTTCATCCTTCTTGAGCAGATTTCCGAGATTCTGAAGAACCGCCGCGGCGTTGCGCTTTTCAGGGTGCTGCGACTCATCTGCGCCCGTGCTCGCCGCCTGGTCGGATGCGCCGATCAGCACTTCAAAGAGACCGCCGCCCAGTTTCGAAGCCGTATGCACGGAAGCATCCAGCAAGGCGCGGGCCACTATGGCAATCGCTTCGATGACGCTAATCCCGTCGCCACCTCCGAGATCGCGGATGGTGATGGTGGGCAGCTTGACCGCCGCGAGGGAACCGCGCACGGCCGGTGTCGCTACATGAAGGCGTCCGCCCTCCAGGATCACCTCGTCGATGGTCAAACGCTTCCCGCGGTCGGCTTGGGGCGGCTCGGCCTGCGGTCGCGAGGGCGGTGGCGAAGGCGGGCGTTCAGAAGCCCGTTTCTCCAGGTTCTCGAGCAGCCTTCGGATGTTGTTCGAATCCAAGCCCTTCTCGATTCGAATTTCCGGTGCGCGCATCACGATCCGTCGAACCCGCACGGTGTCGGTTAGCAGTGAACGGGCGTCCCAGTCGATCTCCAACGATTGGAGCCGCAACAGGCCTTCCGGCGAAAATCCTTCCGGATTCCCGACAAATAGGTTCCCGAGGACAAGCCGGCCGGAAAACGGCTGGAACGTGGCGGATTCCAACCGGACTGGTACGCCGAGAAGCAGGGGCCCGCCCGTATTGACGGCCTGCTTAATGGCGGCCCCACCGAGAAACCTCACCGCCAGAACGACGACGGCGACCAGGATTAAGAGGAAAATCAGCAGCGGTTTGGCAAAACGCATAAACGCTCCTAAAAAACTTCATTCAATAGCCGTCTTCCGCGCTGGACACAACCCCATTGAATTACCTTGGGATTTCCATCGTAAAGGATATGGGCCGGATTTCCATGCTATGGAAAAAAGATAGTATTCGGCTTCCATGCCATGGAATTTCCAGACCATGGAAAAAACCTGGTGCAGTCCCGTTGCGCCCCGACCCGCTGCCGCGTTAGGATGATTGTGTGGACAAGAGGCGGAATCACCGGTTGGGCTGGATGGCGCTCGGCTGGTTCGCATTGACGCCGGCCGAGCGATGGGTGTTGGGGTGTTTGATCGCCGTCCTTCTCGTGGGGACGGTTTCGCGGCTTGTCCATGGGCGGTCCCCCGATGCGGTCGCAGACGAAAACGCTGAGTGGCCGCCACCGGCAATGCTGTATGAGGCGGATGACGATGAATAAACCGGATTGCGTATTTTGTAGGATTCTGCGCGGCGAGTTGCCATGTCAGGCCGTGTATGAAGACGATGCAACACTCGCCTTCCTCGACATTGGTCCGATCATTAAGGGGCATACGCTCGTCATTCCGAAAATTCATGTCGAACGGATCACCGATGTGCCGGCGGAGGCGTTGGGGCGGGTGATGCAGACGGTGCAGCGCGTCGCGGGCGCTCTCTTCCGCGGGCTGGGCGCTGATGGCGTGAACGTGCACCAGACCAACGGAGCCGCGGCGGGCCAAACGGTGCCGCATGTTCATTTCCACGTCATTCCGCGGTTCGAAGGCGACGGACACTCGTGGAACTGGCGCGCCGGCGCGTACAGCGGGGGCGCGGAGATGGCGGAATTCGCGCGACGGATCCGCGGCGGCCTGCAATCCAGTGATCTGCAAAAGGAGTGAACGTCGCCTTCGTGATAATTTAATCGTTGGCCCAAGCTCCGCCGCTTTTCTTCCGCGGACGGCCGTGCTATCTTGACGATGGGCAGATGAAGAAGGTCAACTTTCAAGAGGCGCTGGAAAACATTCTCAACCGGGACCCGCGGTATGCGGAGGACGCATATCACTTTGTGCGGGAAGCCCTCGACTACACGATCAAAATGCTGAACAAGCCCGCCGAAGGACCGGCCCGCCACGTGACCGGACAGGAGCTGCTGGAAGGCTTCCGGAAATACGCGCTGGAGGAGTTTGGCCCCTTGGCCTTGCGCGTGTTGCGGCACTGGGGGATCCGCTCGACCGAGGACGTCGGCGAGATCGTGTTCAACCTGGTGCGGGAAGGGGTTTTCGGGAAGACGGAGCAGGATCGCATCGAGGATTTTCACGGCGGGTATGATTTCGAAACGGCGTTTTCCAAGCCGTTCCGGCCCGAACATCCCGCGCGCTTTTCGAGCGAACGAGGCGCGTCGACCCGCTGATCGCCGCCATGCTGCCATGGTTTGTTCCCGCCCAACCCGGCGAGTTGCGCCTCTGTTGTTTGCAGTCGCGATGATGGGGAGTGCAGCGATGAATCGACTTGAGGCCGGTCCGCTAGATGCGCTTCGCGCAGCAAACGATCCTCTTCGCCGAGTGGTGCTAGAGAACGGGTTGGTTTGCCTGATCAAGCCCGACTCCAGCGCGCCGGTTGTGTCGGTCCAGATCTGGGTCGGTTCGGGCTCGATTCATGAAAGCCCGTGGCTCGGCGCGGGCCTGTCCCATTACATGGAACACATGATTTTCAAGGGCACAACGACACGCGGAGTCGCTGAAATCACGCGGGCCATCGACGACGCCGGGGGCGACATCAATGCCTATACCAGCCATGACCGAACCGTGTTCTACGCGGATCTGCCATCGCGAAACTGGCGGGTGGGTGTCGATGTGCTGGCCGATGCGGTGATGAATGCATCGCTGCCGGAGGAGGAATGGCAGCGGGAGAAAGAGGTCATCCTTCGCGAGTTCGCCATGGGCAGGGACAGCCCGGAGCGCGAACTGAGCCACCTGCTGTGGAGCACAGCGTATCGCGTGCACCCTTACCGGTTTCCCGTAATCGGTTATGAGGACATTTTCCGGACGATGACGCGCGAGGAACTGCTCGCATATTACCGCCAACATTATGTGCCAGACAACATGATCGCCGTCGTGGTCGGCGACATTGATCCGGACGAGGTCGAGGCGCATCTGCGGCAGGTGTTTAGCGGGTTCGCGCGGCGGGCGCGGCCGCAGGACCCGCTGCCGGCGGAGCCGCCGCAGGTGGCTCCGCGCGAGGCTCGGCAGATAGCGAAGGTCGAACTCGCGCGGCTCGCGATGGCCTGGCACACGGTCCCGCTGGACCACCCGGACGCGGCCGCGCTCGATCTGCTTGCCTCAGTGGTCGGGCAGGGTCGCAGTTCCCGACTCGAAGCCCGGCTGAAAGAGCGGGAACGCATCGTCCACAGCATCGGTGCATGGTCGTTTACGCCGCGCGACACGGGCTTGTTCGCGATTACCGCCGTGTTTGATCCGGACCGCGAAGCCGAAGTCCGACGGGCGCTGGACGAGGAAATCGCTTCCTGGGTCGAGAGAGGATTTGGCGACGAGGAGGTCGCCAAGGCCCGCCGGAATCTCCTAGTGGACGAGTTGGATGACCTGCAGACCATGAGCGGCCAGGCCGCCGCCTACGCCTCGGGCGAGTTCTATACGGGCAACCCTCGATTTGTGGAAGTATACCTCTCCCGCCTCGAGGCGGTGACTGCCGAACAGATTCGAGAGGTGGCGCGCCGGTATCTAGAATCCGGCCGGCGGACCACCGTAGTTCTTTCGCCTAAGGTAGAGTCCGTTGCTCGCTCCGAGCCGCGACGCCCCGAATTGAGCATCCACCGCGTCGAACTTCCGAACGGGATTCCGCTCATCGTTCGGGAAGACCGTCGGCTTCCGTTTGTGCATGCGGTGGCCGCGTTTGGCGGCGGATTGTTGTCCGAAAGCGCAGAGAATGCCGGGATTACGGATCTAACCGCAAATTTGCTGACCCGCGGGACAGCCCGACGATCGGCCGCGGAAATCGCGGCCCACATTGAACAACTGGGGGCAAGCCTCGAAGCCTTTTCCGGCCGAAACAGTTTCGGGCTCTCGGCGATGATGTTATCCGAAGATGCCGAGGCCGTCCTCGGCCTAATGGCCGAATGCCTCCTCGAGCCGTCGTTCGATCCGGCCGAATTCGAGAAGCAGCGCGACCTCCAGCTCGCTGCGATTCGCCGGAAACGTGAACAGCCGATGAGCGTGGCGCAGGATGAGTTGCGGGCGCTTCTGTTCCCCAACCACCCGTACCGTTTCACAACAGAGGGCACCGAGGAATCGGTTGACGCCCTGAGCCGCGACGCGGTGGTTGCCCACTATCAGCGGCTTGTCAATCGGTCGAATGTCGTGCTGGCGCTCTTCGGTGACATCACGGTTGAACGGGCCCGATCGCTGGCGTCACGGTTTTTTGATCCGATGCCGGAAGGACAGCGGCCTGCGCTCTCATGCAAAGCGGCGCCGCCTGTGCTGCCTGCTCGAAGCGAACGGCGCGAGCCGCGGCAGCAAGCAATCGTTTTGCTGGGATATCCGGGCATCAACTTCTTCGACCCTCGTGTCGACGCGCTGAACGTCTTGCAAAAGGCATTGAGCGGATTGTCCTCCGATCTCGGGATTGAGATCCGCGAGAAGCGCGGGCTTGTCTATTTTGTCGGCGCCTTTGGCCTCACGGCGCTCGATCCGGGCTTTTTTGCCCTCTATGCGGGCACACGGGATGACGCCATCGCGGAGGTGGAGTCTCTCATGCGCGAACAGGTAGCGCGAATTGTCCGAGAAGGATTGCGGCCTGATGAGTTTGAGCGCGCCCGGGCGCAACTAGCCGCCGCGGCCAGCATGAGCCTCCAGAACAACGGAGAGCTTGCGATGTCCTGCGCCCTCAACGAACTATATGGGCTGGGCTACCGCTATTCGCTCGAACTCGAACAGCGGTTGCTGCAGTTGACCCCTGAGGATGTCCGACGCTTGGCGGCGGAGCTTCTGCGGGAGGATCGATGCGCCGTGGCCGTCGTGCGGCCGGCGGACCAGGCGCCGAGCGACGAGGCAACGGAGGTGGATGATGAATCCGACGAACCTTGATGAACTACACCGCGCTCTGTTTGAGCAGTTGGTGGATTCATTCGCTCATGCCGCCCTCGTTGGGATGGGCAAGCTGATCCATCCGGCTCGGCAGAAGGCGGAAGTCGATCTCGAAGCCGCGCAGCACGCGATCGACATGCTGGACATGCTCGAAGCGAAGACAAAGGGCAATCTGACCGCCGATGAGGAGCGTCTGATCAAGCAGACGGCGGCGATGCTGAAACTGAATTATGTCGAGGTTATCGGCGCCGCTAGCGCTTCGGGCGGCCAGCCGCCCCAAGCCGACGCGGCCTCGACGGGGACTCCGTCTCCCGGCGATTCGGCCCCGACAGAGCCACCGCCCGCCGAAGAAAAGGTCCGGTTTCGAAAAAAATACGACTGAATCGACTAGGGCTACCGGCCCTGTACGCCGGATGTCGATCAATCAATCGCGCACTGCTAACCGGCCGCCGGTTTATCGCACGAGGTCGATCCAAACGGGGTAGTGGTCAGAAATGTGTCCGCCATCGCCGGGGAGGGCGTCCGCATTACGGACATCGACGCCTCGTTGCAATACGCCCGGGGATGCCGCGACCCAAGGGCGGTTGGTCGCATCGCCGCCAGCGTAAATTCGGTCGAAGGCGACCGGCGGAAATTCCCGTTCGGGGTTTCCGCGACGTGTCGGACAGGTTACGCGGTCCGGGAACGGGATGTCTTGCCAGAGATCGTACCAGCCTCGGAGCTGCTCGAGGGACCAATCATCAGCGAATTCAGGGGCGCGCGGGTCGTTGTTGAAGTCGCCGACAATCAGCAGCTCGCATGGGGCGCCGGACTCTTGGAGGGCGCGTGCATCGGCGGCCACGATCGAAAGCGCGTGTTTTCGTTTGTACAGATTGAGCGGACGGTAGCCGTAATTGGATTTGAGGTGCACGGCATAGACGATAAGCGGGCGGTTGTTGTCCAGTTGAAATTCCGCGCGGAGAACGCCGCGGGGAGGGCGCCCCGCACCCTGGAGAGGGCCGAAATCCATTTCAAGGACGCGGGAGGGTCGGATTCGAGACAGCAGGGCGTGGTTGAGTTTTTCCTCCCGGCCATCCTCCCGCGCATACGCGGTGACCCAACCAAACGGGAATGGACGATCTAGCGCGTTGTTCAACAAGCGGAGCGCGTGCTCGTTTTCGATTTCTGCAAGGAACAGAATGTCCGGATCGATCTCGCCGATCAGGTCGGCCGCGTTTTTGGTTTGCGCCTCTCTGCGCTCGGGTGTTCGTAGAGGCCCGTCTCCCTCCCCGTCCGTAAACGTTTCAATGTTGTAAAAGGAAATTCGGATTCGGTCTTTGGCGGGGATTTCCCCTTCGTCGGTTTGGTAAATCGCGCGGATCGGCGTGTCGATGCGAACCTTTCCCTTGTAGGAGAAATCGCGTTTTTCGGATCCTAGCGTCGCTGGCGCATGGCAGATCCAGACGGCCGCGAGCACGGCGAACCCTCGCCAAGCACGTAGCGACATTGAACGAAGCGTGCTCATGATTCGGGCGAAGCAGGACGGCGCGGGACGAGCACGTTTAGTCCTGCTGGGCGCACAGCGACTTCGACCTCGGGACCGCTTTCCTGCAATTCGCCGTCCACTTGGATCACAGCCGCTTTCTCCCGGCGGACTCGCATGGAGCGGAATCGCCGGGTGACGATGCCGGGCAAGCGGTCGATCGTTCCATCGAACAGGCGCCCGACGTTCGCGATCGCGCGAGCGGCATCCTGTTTTTCCAGCACGACCATCTCGAGATAGCCATCGTCGTGGCGGGCTTTCGGGGCGATTCGGGCGCCGCCGCCATATTGGGTCAAATTTGCGACCGTAAACACGAGCGGATACTGGAATACGAGCTTTTCGTCGTCGTCTAGAACCACCTCAAATCGCTGAGGCTGGTATTCGAACAGTTCATACGCCGCTGCGAAAACATAAGGCATGATGCCGCGAAATGGAAACGCCTCGAATGTGCGGACCAACGAGGCATCGGCCGCCATGCTGCAGGTGACAAAAAACGGGCGGCCGTTCGCGAAGCCCACATCGATAGGGCAAACTTCTCCGTCCGCGAGCGCTACGGCAGCCGCTTCGACATTCAACGGAATACCGAAATGGCGAGCGAACCCGTTGCCGCTGCCAGTCGGGATGACGCCCAGCGCGATATTGGAGCCGATCAGCTCCGAACCGGCCGTGTTGATGACGCCGTCCCCGCCCACGACTAGAACAAGGTCAATCCCGTCCTGCACCATGCGACGGACCTTCACATGGCCGTCCTGAATGCTGTTACTGATCTGGAAGGTGACTTCGCACTCCGCTGTATCCCAATATCGGTTGACAGCGCGGATAACCTCGTCCAACGCATTTCCGCGGGCACTATTCGGGTTGATCAGAACGCGAACTCTCTTCATGGACCGATTTGAGAGCTCATTTTGTAGTCGCCGCTTCGGGAAAGCGAGCGGCAATTCGTTCATTTGGGTGAAATCTTTTGTCTCATAAACATTCGAAAATCCTAGCAAATAGCGACAATATGACACATTTTATAAAAAATGATTAGTCGTAAGTAGTTTATTTATAATGAATTGCATGTCTTCGAATTTATGGCATGGGTTATGCTAATTTAGAAGGCGTGAAAGGAGGAATAAACATGGTTTATCCGATGACCCGGTTCGATTGGACGTTGGATCCGTTCCGGGAGCTGCAACGGTTGCAGCGGGATATGAATCGGCTCCTGGCGGGTTTCATTTCGCCGACCGAGGAATTTCCCGCGCTCAACCTGTGGACCTCTCCGGAGGAAGCCATATTGGCTGCCGAAATTCCAGGGGTGGATCCGAAGGATGTAACCGTTTCAGTGACCGGGGACGTGGTCACGATTGAAGGCGAGCGCAAGGACGACTCGTCGGTGCCCGCGGAGAGTTACCATCGCCGCGAGCGCGAGATGGGGAAGTTCATGCGTTCGATCCGCCTGCCGTATGAGGTTGAGGCGGACAAGGTGCAGGCCCGATATGAGAACGGGATCCTGCGAGTGGTGTTGCCGAGGAAGGAGACTACAAAACCGCGCCGGATTGCGATTGAGGCGGCGTAAGGAGGGATTGCCATGACGAAGCAGGCTACCGAAGTCCAGGTCCAGCGTGCGGAACAGATGCGCGATCTGCCCGTCTACTCGCCGGCCACGGACATCTACGAGACGGACAAGGAAATCGTCGTCGTGATGGACCTGCCGGGCGTAAGGCAGGACCAGATCGACATCACGCTGGAAAACCGCGTGTTGACTGTGAGCGCACGGAACGTCGCGGAAGAGCCGGCCGGCCGTGAAGTGGTCTATCGCGAATTCGGTTCGGCTGAATACCGCCGTTCCTTCACGCTGACGGAAGACGTGGATCGAAATGGGATTTCCGCCCGGATCAAGAACGGTGTACTGCGCCTCGTCCTGCCTAAGGCGGTCGACGCGCAACCGCGCCGCATCGAGGTTCGGGCCGAGTAATCCATACCGAAAGGAGGTGAAGGTAGATGAAACGGAGCCTCATTCCTTGGCGTCGGGAGTCGTCGGAGACTGCGGTGGCTCGACGTGAGGAGAATCCTTTCGCCGAACTTCACCGCCAGGTCAACAAGCTGTTCGAAGACTTCTTCGGAGACTTCGAACGGTCCTGGGGTCTGGCGTGGCCGTCGTCCTTTACCCGTCTGGATACATTTGCGCCTCGCGTGGATGTATCCGAGACGGAAAAGGAGCTAACGGTCGTCGCGGACCTGCCCGGCCTGGATGAAAAGGACATCCAGGTTTCGCTGGACGACGATCTCCTGACGATTCGAGGTGTGCGCAAGGACGAGCGCGAGGAGAAGAAGCGGAATTACCATCTCGTCGAGCGCAGCTACGGCGAGTTCCATCGGAGCATTCCGCTTCCCTCGGGCCTCGACAAGGATCACGCCAAGGCGACCTTCAAGAAGGGCGTCCTGACGGTGACCTTGCCGAAGCTTCCCGAAGCGCAGTCGAAGCGCAAGACCATCGCGGTGGAGTCCGAATAAGTTCAGGACACCGTGGGGCGCGGCCGAGAGTCGCGCCCTTTGTTTTTACCCGGCCAGCCGCGCAGAGAGCCAATCCCGAGCGGCGGCAAGTGCCGCGCCGAGCCCCTCGGGATTTTTGCCGCCCCCGCGCGCGAAGTCCGGCCTGCCGCCGCCTCGGCCGCCGACCAACGGTGCGATGGCCTGGATCAACTGCCCGGCAGGTGCACGCTTGCCGAACGCCGCGGGAACGGCTGCAACCATCGACACCGTTCCCTCCGCCGAGCCGGCGAGGACGAGAATGCCATCCCATCGCCCTTTGAGGTGTTCAGCCATGGTTCCGAGAGTTTCTGCGTCGGCTTCGCCGACGTCGGCAACGATTACGGGCGTGCCGCCGATAGTTTGCGCGTGAGTCAGCAGCGCCTCCGCCCGGCTGGCGGCTTGGCGGGCCTGAAGTGTTTTTAGCTGTTTTTCCAGTTCCTTCTGATGGGCAAGCAACGATTCGATTCGCCGCTCGAGTTCGGCGGGTCCCACATTCAAAAGGGCAGCACTTCGCTTGAGTCGGCAAAGATCGTCGTTGATGGATTGCCAAGCTGCCAGGCCGGCCACGGCCTCCACGCGTCGGATTCCCGCGGCGATGGCGCTTTCCGAGACGATTCGGAACAACCCGAGTTCGCCGGTGGCGCGTGTGTGGGTTCCTCCGCACAGCTCCATGGAAAAGCCATCCAAGCTGCCCGGCGCCCCGCCAATCTGCACGACCCGGACCGTTTCGCCATATTTTTCTCCAAAGAATTGAAGGATATCGCGCCGCCCCCGGACATCGGCATACGGTACCTCCCGCCAAAAGACTGGTGCGTTCTCGACGATTCGTTCGTTGACCAGACGCTCAAGATCTGACAGTTGGCCAGGGGTTAGTGGCGCACTGTTGAAATCGAAGGTCAATTTGTCAGGCCCCACATAGGAACCCTTCTGGGAGGCATCGCGACTGACGACTTCGTGGAGGGCCCAATGGAAAAGGTGTGTGGCGGTGTGATGCCGCTGGATCGCGGCGCGGCGCTCGCGGTCCACGTCAAGTGTGACCGGCGAGCCGGGCTCCGGTGCATCGGGACTGTCGAGAAGGTGGAGCACGGCGCGACCGGCCTTTTGCGTGTCGACGATCCTCCAGAGCCGGCCGCCCTCACGGATCCGACCCGTGTCGCCAACCTGGCCGCCCATCTCGGCGTAACAGGGCGAGCGGTCCGCAATGACGGCGGTCCGGCCTTTCACGTCGACCACATCGAGGACGCGCGCGTCGGCCTCGAGCCGCTCGTAGCCGACAAATTCGGTGACGGCTTCCGCAGCGACGGCGGAAACTTCGATGACGGTTTTTTTCTGGGCGGCTCTTGCGCGGGCCCGCTGTTTTTCCATTTCTGCGTCGAATCCCGCGCGGTCGACGGTGAGACCCTGTTCGCGGGCCATCAGCTCGGTCAGGTCCAGCGGGAAGCCATACGTATCATAGAGTTTGAACGCGAAAGCCCCATCGAGCACGCCTCCCCGGCCGAGAGAGCCAGCCTGTTCGCGGAAGAGCTCGATTCCTCGGTCCAGCGTGCGATTGAAGGCCTCCTCCTCGACGCGCAGGACTTCCTGGATGCGGGCCTTCTGAGTGCGGACCTCCGGAAACACGTCGCCCATCGTATCCGCAAGGACCTCGGCGAGCTTGAAGAAGAAAGGTTCGTGGAATCCGAGCGACCGGCCATACCGGACGGCCCGGCGCAGGATACGGCGGAGCACGTAGTGGCGGTCCGTGTTGCCCGGCATAATTCCATCCGCGATCGCGAACGCGAGCGTGCGGATGTGATCGGCGATGACGCGGAACGCGATGTCGATCTTCTCCTGGGCGGTCGCGCCGGCAGTGCCCGGCGACGGGAGAGTTGACCCGTATCGTTTTCCGCTGAGCCGCTCGAGCGCGTCGAAAAGGGGACGGAAGACGTCCGTTTCATAGTTGGAAACTACCCGTGAAAAGTCCGTGAACTGGCGAGTGCACTGAAGGATGGCCGTGACGCGCTCGAAACCCATGCCTGTGTCGACATGTCGAGCCGGCAGGGGCGAAAACGAGCCGTCGGGTTCGGCGTTGAACTGGATGAACACCAGGTTCCAGATCTCGATGCATTCCGCGGAGCCTTTGTTCACGAGCGATCCGCGGGTGTCCCCGCCGGGGGTCAGATCGACATGGATTTCCGAACAGGGTCCGCACGGACCGGTTTCGCCCATCATCCAAAAATTGTCCTTGCGGCCGCCAGTTACGATGTGGACGGCGGGGTCGAGTCCTGCGCTTTCAAAAATACGGGACCAATGCTCATGCGCCTCCTGGTCGAATTCCGCCGGATCGCCTTTGGACTTGTCTGGGCTGTACACAGTGGCATAGAGCCGGGCTGGCGGAAATTTCCAGACCTCGGTCAGAAGTTCCCACGCCCACTCGATTGCTTCCTTTTTGAAATAGTCGCCAAAGCTCCAGTTTCCGAGCATTTCAAAGAACGTATGGTGGTAGGTGTCGAGGCCGACGTCCTCGAGGTCGTTGTGTTTGCCGCCGGCGCGGATGCACTTTTGCGTATCGGCAGCGCGGGGCGGCTGATAAGGGCAGGGTTGTTGACCCAGGAATATGGGCACGAACTGATTCATGCCAGCGTTGGTAAACAGCAGGTTGGGGGAGTCCGGCATCAGACTCGAGGACGGCACGATCGTGTGTCCTTTTGACCGGAAGAAATCCAGAAACGACTGGCGGATTTGAGCTGATGTCATCATCGGCAGTTCCTTCAACAAACCGAAAGCCGCGAAGATACGCCACAGGCGCCGCGAACTCCAGCGGCGATTACGTGGCGCAGCGCGGCTCTCAAGAAGCCTTACGCCGTTGTGTGGCGGCTGGCAGGCGTCGCGTAGATCAGCGTGACGGCCGCCAGGAGCAGCAGGGCGGCATTCACCTGGTGGGAGACGCCGAGCCAAATGGGAACTTTCAATAGGAGTGTCCCGACGCCTAGCAGAAACTGCAGCACGGTCAGCAGCAAAACAGCGGTGGCCGCGCGGCGCGCGAGCGTGTTGGGCGCCAGATGTCGACGACCCGCAAGCCACAGGCCGATGGCGAATGCCAACACCAGCCATCCAAGAGCGCGGTGGATCCATTGGACAGTCACGGCATTTTCGAACAGATTCAAAAAGCCCGAATTCATGGACCACATCCCGGGCGGGAAGACGCGGCCCATCATCAGCGGAAACGTGTTGTACATGTAGCCTGCGTTCAGTCCCGCGGTCAGCGCGCCGTAGAAGATCTGGAGGATGAGCAGGGCGGCGAAGCCGCGCGCCAACCCCTGAAGGGGCCGCCGTTCCGTCCTTGTGAAGCGAGGGCGAGGTTTCGCGAGATCCAAACGGATCCACCACAGAAACGAGAGAAGGAACAGCGCGAGTCCCAAATGGATCGCGAGGCGAAGCGGACTCACATAAGGGTTCTGATCCAGCCCGCTTTTCACCATCCACCACCCGACGAAGCCCTGAAGGCCACCGAGCGCGAGTCCCAGAAGCAGCAGCGCCGCCAGCCGCCCTCGGACAGCGCCGCGGGCGATGAACCAGATCAGAGGCAGTGCGTAAACCAATCCGATCAGTCGGCCCAGCAGGCGGTGCAAATATTCCCAAAAAAAGATCACCTTGAATTCGGCCAGCGTCATCCCTTTTTTGATCAGTTGGTACTCTGGGTAAGCGCGATATTGATCGAAGCGCATTTGCCATTCCGCCTCAGAGCGCGGAGGGATCACGCCAAGAATAGGCTCCCAGGTCACCATCGAGAGGCCGGATTCCGTCAAGCGCGTGATGCCGCCCACCAGTACCATCAACAGAATCATCGCGCACACGACATCCAACCAGCGAATCACGGGGCGACAGGGGTCGTTCATGAGTCGATATGTACGCCGAATGATGCGGATTGCAAGCGGCGGCACAGAGGATGTCCCTCACTGGGTAGCAGGGTGTGAAATCTCGGTGCCTACCGGGGAACCTGAGCTTGTAGTTCAGGCTCTAACTGCCAGGTTCAACTACGGATCTTTCCTCTTGGAGGTTCCATGAAACAAGTCGTGATCATCCTGGTCGCAGCGGGCATCTGGGTGGGCTGCGGCCGTAACAAGATTCAGCCGGGCTACGTCCATCGCGAGGAAGGTCGCCCGCTGCCGGCGGGCGTACCAGTCGTGACCGTGGGCGTGGAGCAGGTGCGCTCCCGGATTGACGTCGTGGGGACGGTTAGCGCGGCGGAGCGCGTCAAGGTTGCGGCGAGAATTCAGGCGCAGGTCTCGGAAGTTCGCGCATCCGCGGGGCAGCGGGTCGAACGGGGGCAGGTGCTGCTCGTGCTGGATGATCGGGAGATCAGGGAGCAACTGACGGCGGCGGAGGCGCAGCTCAGGCAGGCGGAGGCAGACTATGACCGGACCCGACGCCTGTTCGAGGCTCGGACCGCAAGTGAGCAAGAACTGACCGCGGCCGAAAGCGCGTATCGCTCTGCGAGGGCCCAGGTGGACCGCATCCGCGTTATGCTCTCCTACACGGAAATTCGCTCGCCCTTGACAGGCGTTGTCATCGAGCGGCACGTGGAAGTGGGCGACCTTGCCTCGCCCGGGCAGGAATTAATGGCGTTGTATGACCCGACTCGGATGCGACTGGAAGCGGCCGCTCCAGTCAGATTGATTCGGTTTCTTTCGCTCGGTGCGTCCGTTCCCGTCAGTGTTGAGCATCCGCCCCTCTCCTTGTCCGGCGTCGTGGCAGAGATTGTCGGGGAAATCGATCCTCGGAGCCGCACGCAGATCGTGCGTGTTGACCTGCAACGGCCGGAAGCGGATCTGCTACCCGGTGCGTTTGGCCGACTTTGGGTGGAGACGGAGCCGCGGCTGGCTATTTTCGCGCCCGCTTCGTCGGTACGTCGCGTTGGCCAGCTCGAGACGGTTGGGCTGGTGCGCGGGGACCGTGTCGTCGACCGCCTCGTCCGGACAGGACCGTCCGTCGGAGGGCGGGTGGAGATTCTCGCGGGGCTGGCGGATGGGGATGTGATTTTGGCGGAGGCCCGGTGATGAATGGGTCCCATTCAGGTGTCGCCCGCCTGATCGAGGCGTTTCTTCGCGGGAATCTTTCGATCCTTCTGATGTTGGTTGCGCTGGCGGCGGGCGCAATCGCCCTGCTGGCGACGCCGCGGGAGGAGGAGCCGCAAATCGTCGTGCCGCTAGCGGACATCTTTGTGCAGTATCCTGGCGGCAGTGCGGAGGAAGTGGAGCGGCTGGTCGCGTCCCGGCTAGAGCGGATGCTCTATCAGATCGATGGAGTCGAGTACGTCTACTCGATGTCCATGCCCGGGCAGGCGATCATCACGGTTCGATTTTTTGTCGGCGAGGACCGTGAGGAAAGCCTGATCAAACTCTACAACAAGGTTTTCCAAAACGTCGACAAGGTGACGCCCGGCATAACCGGCTGGGTTATTAAGCCGGTCGAGGTCGATGACGTTCCCGTGGTGAATGTTACGCTGACCAGCCGCAGGTACGACACGTTCGAGCTCTATCGTATCGCGGAGGAGGTTGTCGCCCGTCTGCAACACATCGAGAACACCGCCGCGATCACGATCCACGGCGGAGAAAAGCGCGTGGTGACCGTCCAACTCGATGCGAACCGCCTGGCCGCGTATGGAATGTCGCCGGGAGAGGTGGCGGCGGCGATTCAAGCGTCGAACGCCCAGTTGGAGAGCGGCTCGTTCGACCAGGCGGGCGTGTCGGTGAAGGTGTCTGCGGGGCCATTCCTCAAAGACGCGCGCGAGGTGGCCGATTTGCTCGTGGGGCTGCACGATGGCCGACCGGTATATCTGCGCGACGTTGCCGAAGTGCTCGACGGCCCGGCCGAATTGAAGACCTATTCCCGTTTCGGCTTCGGTCCCGCGGCTTCGGCCGGCCAATCAGCAGCCGAGCCGCAGCCCGCCGTGACGATCGCCGTCGCCAAGAAGAAGGGCAGCAATGCGGTCCACGTCACGCGGGAGGTCCGAGCGATGATCGAATCGCTGCGCGGCGTGATCATCCCGCATGAAGTGGAGGCCGTCGTGACTCGGGACTATGGGCAAACGGCGAATGAAAAGGTCAATAGCCTGGTCACGAGCCTCGGCGAAGCGGTGATTACGGTGATCGTGCTCATTGCGCTGATCATGAACTGGCGGGTGGGCTTGATTGTCGCGCTGGCGGTTCCGATCACGTATTCATTGACGCTCCTCGTCAACTACCTCGCGGGATATACGATCAACCGGGTTACCTTGTTCGCGCTCATCCTGGCGCTCGGCCTTCTGGTCGACGATCCGATCGTCGCGGTCGAGAACATTTATCGCCACCTCAAGCTCGGCAAGCAGCGCCGCGATGAGGCGATCCTCACGGCGATGAACGAGGTCATGCCCCCGCTGATTCTCGCGACACTGGCCGTGATGGTCGCCTTTGTGCCCATGTTTTTCATCACGGGAATGATGGGTCCATACATGCGGCCAATGGCGCTGAATGTGCCGCTGGCGATGCTTAGCTCGATGATCGTCTCGCTCATGATCACGCCGTGGGTTTCCAAGGTGATGCTCAAAGGCGCGGACTTCGCCTCGCACGACGAAACGTCCGGGGATGTGACCCGTTCTCCCGTGTATCGGGTTTACTCCCGGCTCGTGCGACCGTTCATCGAATCGCGGAGGAAGGCGAGGCGGATGCTCACTGTGGTCGCGCTGTTGTTTGTCGGCTCGGTGGCGCTCGCGCTGGGGGTCGTACCGCTGAAAATGTTGCCGTTCGACAACAAAAACGAACTGCAGTTGGTCGTCGATATGCCGGAGGGGACGCCGCTGGAGACGACCGACGCAGTCGTCCGAGATCTTGAGGCGTTTCTGCGCACCGTCCCCGAGGTGCAAAATTTCACGTCGATTAGCGGAGGCGCCAGCCCGATGGATTTCAACGGACTGGTCCGCCACTATTACCTTCGGCAGGGCCCGCATGTCGCCGACATTCGCATCAACCTCGCGCATCGAAAGCAGCGCAAGATGAACAGCCATGCGATCGCTCTGCGCATCCGTCCCGATGTGGAGCGCATTGCGGCCAAATGGGGCGCGTCGGTCAAGATTGTCGAAGTCCCGCCCGGTCCGCCGGTCCTGGCGACGATTGTGGCCGAAATTTACGGACGCCCGCATCACCGCTACGCGGAGCTGATCGCCGCTGCGGAAATCGTCAAGAAGCGGATGCGGGAAGAGCGCGGCGTGGTGGATGTCGACGACTACGTCGAGGCCGACCAGCCCAAAGTGGTCTACCGACTGGACCGCGACAAGGCCGCCCGAAACGGCGTATCCGTGGAGGCTGCCGCGCGAACGCTCCGCATCGCGCTGGGCGGATACGATGCCGGTGTCCTGCACGCGCCGGGCGAACAGAACGAGACGCCAATCCGCCTGCAACTTCCGCGAGCCCTGCGGTCGGATGTCGAGCGTCTCAAGACGATTCCGGTCAAAGGTCAGGGAGGGAATCTGGTCCAGCTCGGCGAGATCGGTTCGTTTGAAACCACGGTGGAGGACAAGACCATTTTTCACAAGAATCTTGAGCGCGTCGTCTATGTGACGGCGGACACAGCGGGCCGCGGGCCGGCTTATCCAGTGCTGGCCCTCAAGAGCTGGTTCAAGAAACACCCGCTGCCGGATGGCATTCGGGTTGAATGGGCGGGCGAGGGCGAATGGAAGATCACGGTCGATGTGTTCCGCGATTTGGGGCTCGCCTTCGCCGCCGCTCTGCTGGGGATTTACGTCCTGCTGGTTTACGAGACGAGGTCCTATGCGCTGCCCGGGGTGATCATGCTTTCGATTCCACTGACGATGATCGGCATAATGCCGGGCTTTTGGTTGCTGAATGTTTTGGTCAACCGGCCGGTCGCCGGCTATCCCGACCCCGTGTTTTTCACGGCCACGGCCATGATCGGGATGATCGCACTGGCTGGCATCGTGGTGCGAAACGGCATCATCCTGATTGACTTCATCCGCCTGCAGGTCGAGCGCGGGCGCCCGATTGCCGATGCCATTTTGGAGTCGGGCGCCGTTCGCCTGCGCCCGATTGTGTTGACCGCGGGGACCACGTTGCTTGGGGCGTGGCCGATCACCCTGGACCCGATTTTCAGCGGGTTGGCCTGGTCGCTGATCTTCGGATTGTTTGTGTCGACCCTGTTCACCCTCGTGGTGATCCCGGTGGTTTATTATCTGATCTATGGCAATCGTCCTGCGGAGGTGGCAGCATGAAGATGCTCATCGTGATTGGACCCCACTCGCGCGAGCGCGACATTCGGGATGCGCTGGGCAGGCACGGCGCGAAAGCGTTCACGGAAGTGCCTGAGGTGATGGGTGCAGGTGCGACCGGCGCGCATTTTGGCACTCCCGCATTTCCCGGCCGTCAGACGCTGATTTTCAGCGTTCTTACCGAGGAACAGCTGGCATCCGCCCTTGCGGGGCTCACGGCGCTCCGCGGGCAACTCTATCCGGACGAGCGCCTGCATGCCTTTACCGTACCAGCCGAAGCGGTGCTGTGAGCGATGACGCCCTCCATCACCAGAACAATCGTGGGCGCGCTAGTCGGCGCGGCGATCGGATATGCGATCTACCGGTGGGTCGGTTGCAAAACCGGCGCGTGCCCGATCACGGCAAATCCCTGGGTTTCGATGCTGGTCTATGGCATGCTGGGTGCTCTTGTGGCCGGCAAATGATTCAACGCCGCGGGCTGGCTCGCTGTCGAACAAATCGTAACAAAGAAGGAGCGAAGATGAATCCGTGGATCTGGATGTGTTTGCTCTGCGCGGCGGCTTTCGCGGCAAGAGCCGGAGAGGTGGGATCTTCGGAGTCCAAGGGTGCAAAGCCGTATCCTTTTACCTTTTGCGTTGTGTCGGGCGAAAAGCTCGATCCGTACGCCGAGCCCTATATGGCCGACTATGAAGGCCAACAATTCAGATTCTGCTGCAAGGATTGCCTAGCGGATTTTCGGCGGGACCCGCTGCCCATTGTCGAAAAGTTCAACAAATTGTTACAGGAGACCGGCGGCGGGGAATCCCGGGAATCGAAAGATAAATAAACCGCGAAGATTCAGTGGGTTCCCGCGCGGAACCGATCTATCAAGAGACCGAATCAACTCTCCATGACGGCAGGCAGCGGCCGCTGTATAATTTGAGCGATGGATGCCTTGCTGTCAGCGGCGATGATCATAGGGATTTTCTATATGGTTCTCTACGTCACGAGGGACTTGTAGGGCGATGGCGGAAGAAATCGCGGTCCAGATTCGCGGTCTGCTCTCCGTTCCCGATGGCGTCGGCGTCCTCCTGACGAACTCGGAGAAGACGATTGCCATTTTTGTGGATGAATATGTGGGCGGCGCAATCGCCATGGCACTGAACAAAAAGAAAACGCCACGGCCGCTGACCCACGAGCTGATCGGCAATATCTTCGCGGGGCTCGGCGTGCGCGTCCAAAAGGTGGTGGTCAACGACCTGAAGGATGACACTTTTTTCGCGCGCCTCTTCTTGCTGCAGGAGAACGAACTCGGCAAAAGTCTGGTTGAAATCGATGCGCGGCCGAGCGATTCAATTGCGCTTGCGGTGCAGCATGGCAGCCCCATCTATGTGGCCCGCCACGTGTGGGAGGCTGCGCGCGACATGAGCTGGGCGGTCGAACAGATCGAATCCAAGGAAGATAAAAACGAGGACGACGCCTCTCCGGACACCTGAATTTTCTCGTCAGCGGCTCGCCCCGCCTTAATATGGAACTCATGAAAGTCTTCGTGACGGGCGGAGGCGGTTACATCGGGAGCGTCGCCGCCGAGCTTCTTCTGGACCGAGGGCACGAGGTCGTCGTGTTCGATAATTTCGAGCGGGGGCATCGCGACGCGGTGGACCCGCGCGCCCGGCTGATCGAGGGCGATTTGCGGAATCGCGAGGACATCGTCGCCGCCATGCGGGCCGCGAAACCGGACGCGGTGATGCATTTTGCGGCCTACGCGTTGGTCGGGGAATCGATGGAAAACCCGATGTTGTATTTCCGCAACAATGTCCTCGGCGGTATCAATCTCGCGGACGCCATGAAGGCGGCCGACGTGCGTACAATCATCTTCTCGTCTACCTGCGCGACCTATGGAATTCCTGAGAAGATTCCGATGACCGAGGACTTGCCTCAGCGTCCGACCAATCCCTACGGCGAATCGAAGCTCCTGTTCGAGAAAATTCTCCGATGGCGCGATGAGCGGGAGGGCACGCGATCGGTCTTCCTCCGCTATTTCAATGCGGCGGGAGCGACCGAAAAATTCGGCGAACACCACGACCCGGAAACCCATCTGATTCCCAACGTGCTGTTTGTCGCGATGGGGCGGGCTTCATCCGTCAAAATTTTTGGCGACGATTATGAGACGCCGGATGGCACCTGCATTCGGGATTACATCCACATCGTCGACCTTGCTGAGGCGCATATTCTCGCGCTCGAAAAAGATGTGCGGGGCGCCTTCAATTTGGGGAACGGGGACGGGTATTCGGTCAAACAGGTCATCGACGCGGCGCGCGAGGTCACGGGGCGCCCGATCCATTCCGAAATCGCACCGCGCCGGCCCGGCGACCCACCTCGGCTCATTGCGGATTCCTCGAAAGCCCGGACCGTTCTGGGCTGGAAGCCGCGTTATCCCGACCTGCGGACGATCGTCGAACACGCTTGGAAATGGCACCTGGCGCATCCCCGAGGTTATGCGCGCTGAGGTGTTCGCCGAGCTCATTTGCACGGGCTCCGAACTGCTGTCCGGCAGAACTGTCAATACGCATGTCGCCACGCTGGCCACCGCGCTGGAGCCGCTGGGCATTCCGCTGGTGCGTGAGACGACGGTGCCGGACGACCGAGCGGCGATCCGCGACGCCATCGAACAAGCACTTGCGCGTTCGCCCATTGTAATCACCAGCGGCGGGTTGGGCCCGACCAGCGATGACCTAACGCGCGACGTGGCCGCCGAAATTGCCGGCACAGCCGTGGTGATGCATGAGCCGACGCGAGAAAAGTTGCGCAAACGGTTCGAGGCCGCCGGTCGAGTATTCACGGACATCGCCGCGAGGCACGCGCTGATCGTGCAGGGCGCAACCGTGCTCGAAAACGAGGTCGGCTTTTGCCCGGGGGAATTGATTGAAATTCGCGGGCGGCGACTGTATTTGACGCCCGGCCCCCCAGCGGAATTCCGCGCCGTAGTCGAAAACGGCATCCTGCCCACGCTTCGCGCCCTTGCGGGTACGCCGCCGGTTCGCCGCATTTTCATGACCTGTTGCATCGGCGAATCGGAAATTCTGCGGTTGCTTCCCGAATCAGAGTTTCCGGGCCCCGGAATCGACATCGCCTACTGCGCGCGGCCGGGCCGCGTAGAAATCCGCCTTTCGGCGCCGCCTAACCGCGAGGAGGCCCTGGATCGGGCCGCTGCCCGCGCGCGTGAAACCCTTGCTCCGTGGATATACGCGGAGCGGCCCTGCAACCTCGAGGAGGCGCTCGTCGATCTCTTGAGATCATTAGGTCGTACAGTCGCAATTGCCGAGTCGTGCACGGGCGGATTGATTGGACACCTCTTCACGGAGGTTCCCGGCAGCTCCCACGTTTTTCTTGGGGGCGTGGTCGCGTATTCGAACGAATCGAAAACCCGGGATCTGGGGGTGCCACCGCAAGTGCTCGACGCGCACGGTGCGGTCAGCGCCGAAACCGCCCGCGCGATGGCGCTCGGCGTCCGAGCGCGATTCGGCTCGAATTATGGCCTGGCGGTCACCGGCATCGCCGGCCCCTCCGGCGGTTCCCCGCAAAAGCCCGTAGGTCTCGTGTACATGTGCGCGACCGACGGATCGCGTTTCGAGGAGCGACAACGAAAATTTTCGGGCGTTCGCAGTGTCATTAAGCAGTTATCCGCTCAATGGGCGATGGACGCGTTGAGGCGTCTGGTCCTGCAGGGAGCCTAAACCGATGGAGCGGGTTACGCCGGCACCGGATGAGGTGTGGCGAACATTCATCGCGATCGATGTACCGGCCGAGCTGCATCCACTGATCGCGCGGCTGCAAGAGAAACTCCGCCGGACGGGAGTGCGTGTCAGTTGCCCGAAACCGGAACACAGCCATGTGACGATGGTTTTTCTAGGGGACACCTTTGTCGCTCGGATACCCCAGATCGTGCGTGTGATAGAGGCGGCGGCGGAGGGTGTTCGCCCGTTCCCCTGCAGGCTCGCTGGCGTGGGCATTTTCGGGCCGCCGCGTGCTCCTCGGGTGGTCTGGCTGGGAGTGGAACCCTCCGAACCGCTGGCAAGCCTGCGGGAAGAGATCGCAAAGGGTGTGGCCTCCCTTGGATTTCCCCTCGAATCCCGGCCATTCCATCCGCACGTGACGCTGGCGAGGATTCGGTCGACTCAAAACGCCGCCGCGTTGACTTCGTGGGTTGGGTCTGTAGTGTATGACTCGCCAGGGGAGTTCATGGTGGAGCGCGTCTGTTTTTACCGCAGCCAGCCGGATCGCCCCGAGGCGATATATACCTTGTTGCACGCGGCCAAATTGAAAGGAGTGTGACCATGCCGACCAAGGGCGCCAAAGAGCCCGCCAAAGAGGAAAAGAAAATACCAGCCGCGCTCGCTTCGGTCATCGCCCAGATCCAAAAGGAATTCGGCGATGGTGCCATTATGCGGCTCGGCGAGGAGGAAAAAATTGTCGAGGTGCCCGCGATTTCGACCGGGGCGTTGACACTCGATCTAGCCATCGGCGTCGGCGGCGTGCCGCGAGGGCGGATCATTGAAGTCTTTGGCCCGGAGTCGTCGGGAAAGACCACGCTGGTGCTTCACATCATCGCCAACGCGCAAAAGGCGGGCGGATTGGCGGCGTTCATCGATGCAGAACACGCGCTGGATCCCACCTATGCTAAGAAAATCGGGGTAAATCTTGACGAACTCTTGGTGGCGCAACCGGATTCCGGCGAGGAGGCGCTGCAGATCGCCGAGTCGCTGGTCAAAAGCAACTCCCTGGATGTGGTCGTCGTCGACTCGGTGGCCGCGCTTGCGCCGAAGGCGGAGCTGGAGGGCGCGATGGGCGATTCGCATGTCGGTTTGCAGGCCCGCCTGATGTCTCAGGCGCTCCGCAAGCTGACGGGCGCCATCAACAAGTCGAAGTGCTGCTGCATCTTCACCAATCAAATTCGAGAGAAGATTGGCGTGATGTTTGGCAATCCGGAAACAACGCCCGGCGGCCGCGCACTCAAGTTTTATGCGTCGGTCCGACTCGACGTGCGGCGGGTCGGAACCTTGAAAGATCCCAGCGGGAAGGTCTACGGAAGCCGAACGAAGGTCAAGGTGGTCAAAAACAAGGTGGCGCCGCCCTTCGCCGAGGCAGAATTCGATATTCTTTACGCGCATGGCATTTCGTGGACAGGTTCGATCGTGGATGCGGCCATGCAATACGGGCTGCTGGAAAAGCGCGGCTCCTGGCTTTCGCTCGAGGGGCAGCAGCTCGGCCAGGGCCGGGACGCTGTGCGCGACACCCTGGAAAATGATCTCGAGCTGCAGAACAAGCTCATTGAGAAAATCAAGGCGAAGGCAAAAGAAATGCATCTTGCCGCCGCATCCACCGACGGGGACGAATAGCCCAGCACTGTTTGAATAATTTGCCGGTTGCGACGTCTCATGGTTGGAACGATGAAAGGAGTTCTGACCATGAAACGAGTTGCTCTGATCGGATGTGCGGTGGCCCTCGGCGCGGCCGGTTGCGCATCACCTCAATATCAGGCGCGCCGATCGGAGGTGAATTCCGCCCTTACAGGGGCGGTCGTCGGCGGAACGCTCGGCGGAATCATCGGAAACAATGTCGGCGATCGTGAAAATGACGTACTGGGTGCTGCCATCGGAGCTGCAACGGGCGCCTGGCTCGGCCAGCAATATGGCCAGCAACAGGATATGATTCGACACCGGCTAGAGGCGCTGGAATCCGCCCATCAGGCCGAAACCATTATGATCAGCAATTCCAACGGGTCCTTTATGCCCGTCACCCTGACCAAAGTCGGTTACGGCCAATATCGCGGACCGCGGGGCGAAATCTACCCTTCTCGCCCGACCGAAGAACAGTTGCGGGCCGCTTATGGGTTCTGAGGGTGGAAGCTTTTAGATAAGCGCACGGAGATCACAGATTTCAAATTGCGGACAACTTCCGCATGAACAAGGGGCGATGCGCGGGCCGAATTTTTCGGTCGGTAGCATCGCCCCGCAGCGTGTGGCCAGAGGCGCGCTGATTGATGAGAAACGGGAGAGCGCGAGGTTACCCAATCGGACAACCTGATCGGTGAACTCGTTGAAATCTAAACGTAGAACCCGCCTGGGATTAAGAACCCAGAATCGCGTCGAGCTTGGCTTTCAATGCGGATTTGGGCATCGATCCTACCATGTGACCGACAATCTGACCGCCCTTGAACACCAACAGAGTCGGTATTGATCGCACGTTAAATTTCATCGCCAGGTCCGGCGCTTCATCAACGTTGACTTTTGCGATGGTCAGCTTGCCTGCCAGCTCATGAGCCAACTCGTCGAGGATGGGAGCGATCGCTCGACAAGGTCCGCACCATTCAGCCCAAAAATCGACGAGAACCGGAACGGCCGAAGAGGAGACAACGGAGTCCCAGTTGGCAGTGTTCAGATGAATAATTTTCTCTGACATAATTACCCCTGTTTCGCGGACCCCTTGATAAGCTTACGGTCCGGTTGTTTCACACTTTCCCGGGGAACGGCAAGTTGGGAGCGAACGTCTGTGCGGCAAATATGTAGATGACCACGCACAGCACGAGGAACGCGGCAATGGCGACCACGGCGAAAACCGTTCCTGGCGACTCCTCCCCCGCGACCTTGCCCGCTGTCTCCGATGCTGCGGCGGACGCCTCGGCGCGGCTGATCGTGATGGCCTTGCGCGGCGCGGTCTCGGGCCGCACGATTCGGATGGTCTTCGGCCGTGTCGGCGGGCGCCCGCCAACGGTCTCTGGAAGGTCGATTCGCGCGGTCTCGCCTTTTTTGGCCTCGCTGACTGCGCGCTGATCCGGTGGGGTGACCGGCGGCGGTTCGCTCACCGGCTTTTTCACCGTGATCGTTTTGGGGATCGCGGCCGGGGCAGGCGGCGGTGTCGGAATGCCTACGGGAATGGTCGATTTCTTGAAAATGTCTTCGCCAACGCCAGTTGTGGCCTGAGGAGTGGCGCCGCTTTTTTTGATAAACGCGTCGTCCGGAATGGAAATCCGTGTGGTTTCCGGTTTCGGAGGCGACTGCATCGTCACCTCCACCCGCATTGTCTGATTCAGTTTGGGCGGGGCGCCCACTTGAAAGGCCTGCGTATCACCTTTCGACGGTGCTGACTGCGCGGCTTTGGACAGGTCGATTCGGGTTGTCTCGGTCTTGCCTGGGGGACGGGGCGCAGAGGGATCCGATCCCTTTGATCCCATCGTGAGTTTGATTTTTGGGGGAGTCTCTTCCCCTTCGCGCGGGTGTATGGGTTCGCCGGACATGGTATCAACCTCTCTGTAAATAACTCTATGAAAATAGCCATTGCAGGTCAATCTTGGAGGCGGCAATTGGAATCGCACGGTGCGAAGGGTACACTTTGTGGCCGGAAACGCCATGCCCACACGAATCGCAAGGGTCTTGAAGGGTGCAGGCCGGTGGTTGGCTGTCGTGGGACTTGCAGGTGCAGCGGGATGCGGATGGTCCGAAACCACTGATGAGTCCACTCCGCTGGACGGACCAAGCCGCGACTTCACGCAGGGACTGTTGCCCGCGGCTGCTACCGAGGAGGAATTGGTTCGACTCGTGCTGCAACAGCCGGCGCCGGACGGTGGAGAGGGCACGGTTTCCAACTGGATCGACCGCCTTTCCCGTTCGCCGAGCGGGCAACCGTTATTTCCCCGCTGGCACACTCGCCGTCGTGCCGCCACAAGGTTCGAGGTGCGCTACACCTACAAGTGGGTGGGACTGGACAGCCAGATCGTGAATCGCGGCTACATGTGGATGGTTGACACCGCGTTGAACACGGTTTCAGCGCCACAGCCGATCGCCGACGCCGATGCGCCCAAAATTCGATCGCCCGCTGAACAACAGCAGCGGCGGGCGGAGGATCCGGAATACAGCCTGCGGTGAGCTGAATGACGCCGATCTTTACGCCTTCGCGCTGCCGGGCGCTTCGCAAAAGCCTGTTGGCTTGGTTTGCCGCGAATGCGCGCGTCCTTCCGTGGCGCGTCGCGCGGACTCCGTACCGGATCTGGATCTCCGAAATCATGTTGCAGCAAACCCGGGTCGATACGGTCATTCCTTACTACAAAAAATTCGTCTCGCGATTTCCATCTGTGCAGCGGCTGGCCCGGGCATCTCGGGATGAGGTGCTGAAGGCATGGGAAGGACTCGGCTACTACTCGCGCGCGCGGAATCTACATGCGGCGGCGCAAATGATTGTCGAAAAACATGCCGGCCGCTTTCCGCGCGATCTGGAATCCATCCGCAATCTCCCGGGCATCGGGCCTTATACGGCGGCTGCCATCGGCAGCATCGCCTTCGGTATTCGGGCTGCGGCTGTTGATGGAAACGTCGTGCGCGTGCTTGCCCGGCTGACTGGCTTCGAGGGTGATCTGTCCCGTAGCGCGAACCACATCAAGGTCGCAAAGATGGCGGAAGAGCTGTTGGATCCGAAGCAGCCCGGAGCCTTCAACGAGGCGCTCATGGAGCTCGGCGCGACCTGCTGCACACCGCGCAATCCCGATTGCCCGGCCTGCCCCTGGGGCCGCTGGTGCGCGGCCCGCGAATTGGGACGGCCTGAGGATTTCCCTCGGCGCAAGCGGGCGAAACGAATCCCGCATCGCGAGGTTGGGGCCGGGGTCGTGTTTCGGCGGGATGGCCGCCTCCTGATCGCGAAACGGAAGCCCGGGGAGATGCTCGGCGGGCTATGGGAATTTCCGGGTGGAACGCGCGAGTGCGGGGAGACCATCGAGGCCTGCATCGCGAGAGAGCTGAAGGAAGAATTGGATATCGAGGTTGCTGTCGGCCCTCGGCTGGCGACGGTTTACCACGCCTTCAGCCATTTCACTATGGATTTGCACGCCCATACCTGCCGGATCCTCAAGGGCACGCCGCGCCCGGTTCATTGCGCAGACTGGCGTTGGGTCTCTCTTTCCGAACTCGATCAATTTGCTTTTGGAAGGGCTGACCAAAAAATCATCGAAACCCTCCATTCGCTCTCGCCTTCGGAACTAGACCGATTCAGAAACTCTGATTTCTGAACGCTCCCATTACCAAAAATTAGGCACAAGGTTTATCGTGACACTTCGCCACACAGATACGGTTTAAGCGTGACATGATGTCTCATTTTTCGCGGTAGGGCCCGCATGTTCCTAATGTTTTTTTATTTGTAACTTGTTGATTTAGAAGGCATAGAAAGAATACTTCGGGTTTGGGTTGTTTTGTTGGCACGTCGACTGCTTTTCAATGTCGCGGTAAGGAAGTGAGGAGCCTATGTCCAAGGTTTTAGGGATTGATCTAGGAACAACGAACTCGTGCATGGCGATCATGGAAGGCGGCGAGCCTGTCGTGATCCCGAATGTCGAGGGCGGCCGTACTACGCCTTCGATCGTGGCATTTACTAAGACGGGTGAGCGGTTGGTCGGTCAGTCGGCCAAACGTCAGGCTGTGACCAATCCGAGCAATACTATTTACTCCATCAAACGATTTATGGGCCGGAAGTATTCCGAGGTTGGCTCAGAAATTTCGCGTGTGCCTTACAAGGTAGTGCCGGCGTCCAACGGCGACGCTTATGTCCAAATCGCCGAGAAGAATTATTCCCCTCCCGAAATTTCCGCAATGATCCTCCAGAAATTGAAGGCCGACGCGGAAGCCTATCTCGGCGAGAAAATTACGCAGGCCGTCATCACCGTTCCCGCCTATTTCAACGACAGTCAGCGGCAGGCCACCAAAGATGCGGGCCGCATTGCAGGGCTGGATGTGCTTCGGATCATCAACGAGCCCACTGCGGCTTCGCTGGCGTATGGTTTGGACAAAAAGAAGGACGAGAAAATCGCCGTATACGACCTGGGAGGCGGAACGTTCGACATCTCGATCCTCGAGATTGGCGACGGCGTCTTCGAGGTGAAGGCGACCAATGGCGACACACATCTGGGCGGCGACGACTTCGACGCTCGGATCATGGAGTGGTTGATTAGTGAGTTCAAAAAGGAGCATGGCATCGACCTCTCCAAAGATCCGATGGCGCTTCAGCGGCTGAAAGAGGCCGCAGAGAAGGCGAAAATCGAGCTCTCCAGCTCGCAGAGCACGGAAATCAACCTGCCGTTCATCACGGCTGACAGTTCCGGGCCGAAACACCTTAACATGACGTTGACCCGCGCAAAGCTGGAACAGCTCGTCGACGATTTGATCCAGCGGACGATCAACCCGGTTGAGAATTGCCTCCGGGATGCCGGGCTTAAGCCCTCCGACATCGACGAGGTGATTCTGGTGGGTGGAATGACCCGCATGCCTAAGGTGCAGGAGATCGTCCGCCGGTTCTTCGGCAAAGAGCCTCACAAGGGCGTGAATCCTGATGAAGTCGTGGCGGTCGGCGCCGCGATTCAAGGCGGCGTGCTCAAGGGTGAGGTGAAGGATGTTCTCCTGCTGGATGTAACGCCGCTCACCCTCGGGATTGAGACTCTCGGTGGAGTTTTCACACCATTGATCGAGCGGAACACCACGATTCCGACACGGAAAAGCGAGATTTTCAGCACCGCCGCAGACAATCAAACATCCGTCGAGATTCACGTCTTACAGGGCGAGCGGAAGATGGCGGCGGATAATAAGACGATCGGGAAGTTCCATCTCGACGGTATTCCGCCGGCGCCGCGTGGCGTCCCGCAGATCGAGGTAACCTTCGACATAGACGCCAACGGCATCCTGCACGTCAGCGCGAAGGATCTTGGTACGGGCAAGGAGCAGAAGATCACGATTACCGCATCCAGCGGCCTCACCAAGGAGGAAATTGAGCGTATGCGTCAGGATGCGGAATTACACGCCGCGGAAGACGCCCGCAGGCGCGAGGAGGCGGAAACCCGAAACCGTGGGGACAGCATGGCGTATGAGGCGGAGAAGTTTCTCAAAGAGCATGGGGACAAGGTTGACGCGGAAAAGAAATCCCGCCTCGAGTCGGCGATTTCCGCCCTCAAGGATGCAGTCAAGTCGAATGACGTCGCCCGCATCCGCAGCGGCATCGAGGAGGTCAACACCCAGATCCAGGCCATCTCGTCCGAAATGTATGCCCGGGTCCGCCAGCAAACGTCGGCGGGTCCCGGTTCCTCGCAGGCGCGCGGCGGATCGACGAGCGCGGGCGACTCGTCCCGGTCAGACACGGTGATCGATGCGGATTTCACGATGGTCGACGACAAGAAGAAGAAACCCTGACAACGAGGGGCCGGCAGCTCGTGCCGCCGGCCGCTTAGGAGTTTCGGCGAACCTGGCGAGTGCCGGGGCCAAGGAATAGGTAGGAACTATAATGGAGGAATACTGCGCATGAAGATCCAACCGTTGGGTGATCGCGTCCTGGTCGAGCCCAAGAAAGAGGCCGAAGTCAAAAAGGGCGGGATCATCATTCCCGACACGGCGAAGGAAAAGCCCCAGGAGGGCGTCGTCATCGCCGTCGGTACGGGCAAACTGAATGAAAAGGGTGAGAAGATCCCCTTCAACGTCAAGAAGGGGGACACCGTGCTGATGCCCAAGTATGGCGGCACGGAGATCAAAATCGACGGAAAGGAATATCAAATCATCCGCGAGGAGGACATCCTCGGGATCATCGAGGAATAAACGCCCGTCTTCAGGGCATCGAAACAGGAGTCACGACGTATGGCAGCGAAGCAACTCAAGTATGATCAGGAAGCGCGGCAGGCGATCCTGGCCGGCGTGGAGAAGTTGAGCCGCGCCGTCAAGGCCACCCTGGGTCCGCGCGGGCGCAACGTGGTTCTCGACAAGAAGTTCGGTTCTCCGACCATCACAAAGGACGGCGTGACCGTCGCGAAGGAAATCGAGCTTCCGGATCCCTTCGAGAACATGGGCGCCCAAATGGTGCGCGAAGTCGCCAGCAAGACCAGCGACGTCGCGGGCGATGGGACCACCACGGCGACGGTGCTGGCCGAAGCCATCTATCGCGAGGGCCTCAAGAACGTCACAGCCGGGGCGAATCCCATGAGCCTCAAGCGGGGCATTGACGCCGCGGTCGAAAAAATCGTCGAGAACCTTCAGAAGCAGAGCAAGAAGGTTAAGGATCGCGCGGAAATTGCCCAAGTCGCGACGATTTCGGCCAACGGCGACAAGTCGATCGGTGAAATCATCGCGGATGCGATGGACAAGGTCGGCAAGGACGGCACCATCACCGTCGAGGAGGCCAAGAGCATCGAAACCACGCTCGATGTCGTAGAGGGGATGCAGTTCGACAAGGGCTACCTCTCGCCGTACTTCGTCACTAACCCTGAAACGATGGAGGCGGTGCTCGAGGATGCCTACATCCTCATCTACGAGAAGAAGATCTCGAACCTCCAGGATCTTCTGCCGTTGCTGCAGAACATCGCGAAGAGCGGCCGTCCGTTGTTGATCATCGCTGAGGACGTAGAGGGTGAGGCGCTGGCGACGCTGGTCGTGAACAAGATTCGCGGCACGCTGCAGGTCGCGGCGGTGAAGGCCCCCGGATTCGGCGATCGCCGCAAGGCGATGTGCGAGGATATTGCTATCCTCACCGGTGGCCGCTTCATCTCCGAAGACCTCGGCATTAAGCTCGAGAACGTGCAACTGTCGGATCTCGGCCGAGCGAAGCGGATCACGATCGACAAGGAGAACACGACCATCGTCGAGGGCGCCGGCAAGACCTCCGACATCCAGGGCCGTATCAACCAGATCCGCCGGCAGATTGAGGAGACCACCTCCGATTACGATCGCGAGAAGCTCCAGGAGCGTCTGGCGAAACTCGCGGGCGGCGTGGCCGTCATCAATGTCGGCGCAGCGACCGAAACCGAGATGAAGGAGAAAAAGGCCCGCGTCGAGGACGCGCTCCATGCGACCCGCGCCGCGGTCGAGGAGGGAATCGTTGCCGGTGGCGGCGTGGCGCTCATTCGCGCGCAGTCCGCGCTCGACGATCTCAAGCTCGAGGGCGACGAGGCGATCGGCGTCGATATCGTCCGCCGCGCCTGCGAGGCGCCGCTTCGCCAACTGGTCGACAACGCCGGTCAGGAAGGCGCGGTTGTCGTGCAGGAGGTCAAGAAGCAGAAGGGGGCCAACGGCTATGACGTGGCGACAGGAGAGTATGTCGACATGTTCAAGGCCGGCATCATCGATCCCACCAAGGTCACGCGGACGGCGCTGCAGAACGCCGCGAGCATCGCTGGGCTTCTGCTCACCACCGAATGCATGGTGACCGAGATTCCGGAGAAGAAGGAAACGCCTCCTCCGGGCGGTGGCGGAATGGACTACTAAGTCATCTCGCCAAACGGCAGATATATCCAAACGGGCGGCCATCTGGGCCGCCCGTTTTTTTCCGGAATCTCCGAACCGGAACGACGAATTCTTTAGGGCTTGTACAACAGGTAGCGAGCACGTTTCCGCGCAAAGGCGCGCAGACTGGCGGAGTAGATCGCGACGATGTCGTGCGCTGCCGTGCCGGCGAGAAGCGCTTCCCGGACGTCTGGATCGCCGGCGAGTTGGTCAAACCATTCCGGGCGCGTTCCGGGCGCCGACCAGACGGCCTCAGATCCGTAGTCGTCGCGCAGCGCGCAAAGGATCGACACCATCGCCTGAAATGGCCGCAAGGCATCGGGATTCGTGACACACAGACGAATGCCCGGCGTCGGCGCCCAGATAGGCGCGGCGAATAGTCCGGCAAGTTGCAGGGAATTGACCCGCGCCGCAAAACGTTCCGCATCGAGCCACGGTGCGCACAGGATCTGGAAGGGCGTCGTTCCTCCGCGACCGCAGTCCAGCGTCGGTAGCGCTTCTGTGAAGACCGTAATGGGATAGGTCCAGGCCGTTTGCCAGTATCGGATGCCCGGCGATGGCGATACCCAAACGTAGGGAGCCACTCGACCGGATCGGCGCCAATCCATCGCGCGAACGACGAGAATCTCCACCTTCAGCCCGAGCTCGTCCCGAAGCCACAACGCCGTCTCGCCCGGTGTCATACCATAAATAAACGGCGCCGGAATGCCCGCGACGAAGGACTCGCATCCCGGCTTTGGGAGGGGGCCGTCGACGGTCCGCGGGAGCGGAATTGGGCGATCACACACGACGACGCGGATACCGCATTCGGCGCATGCCTCCAACGCGAGGCGCAGCGTCGAAACAAAGGTGTAGCAGCGCACGCCGATGTCCTGCAGATCGATCACCAAGGTGTCGATGCCGGCGAGCATGTCTCGCGTCGGTCGCCGATGGGCTCCGTAGAGAGAATAAACGGGGATGTTCCAAGCGGGATGCCGCTCATCGGGAACTCCTTCACCCGCACCGCTGCGGCCCCAGTAGCCATGCTCCGGCCCAAACAGCGCGGCCAGCCGGACTCCGAGAAGCTCCCGGAGGACTACCGACGCATGCCTCCCTTTTCGGTCGACCGCAGCCGGATGGGTCAGCAACCCGATGCGGCCCTTCAGATCGACCCTGTTTCGAATCAGATTATCCAGCCCCGAACGAATCATCGTTGAATGAATAACCAAGCGGCATGCTTTGTGCTACACTTCTTCATATGATTCGCGCTTGGTTGATTCTCATCGGCGCAGCGGTCGGCACAGCGGTCCCATCGCATGCGGTCACACAGCGTGTCGCCAACACGACTCTCGCTTTCCCCGGGGTTCCGCCCGCGACAGCCGCCACGGGATACACCGTCGCTGTCGCTTTTCCCAGCGTGGTCTTCACGAATCCCATTGCGATTGCGTCACCGCCGGGAGAGACGAATCGCCTGTTCGTTGTCGAGCGAGCCGGCCGCATCGTCGTGATCACAAACCTGGCCGCGCCGACACGAACCGTGTTCATGAATATCCAGTCGCGGGTAAACACGACCTCCGAGGGCGGCCTGCTCGGGCTCGCGTTCCACCCTGGTTTTGCTACCAACGGGCGGTTCTTTTGCTTTTACACGACCACCGCCACGAATGGCACGGGCACAGGTTTCCACACGCGGGCCTCCGAATTCCGCGTCTCGCCGACGAATGCCAACGCGTTCGACCCTTCATTTGAGCGCATCCTGTTCAGCCAGTTTAATGATGCGGCAAACCACAACGCTGGCGACCTGCACTTCGGACCGGACGGCTACCTTTACATAGGCACGGGCGACGAGGGCGGCGGCAATGATAACTACAACAATTCGCAAGTGCTCGATCGGGACTTTTTTAGTGGCCTGATGCGGATCGATGTGGATTTTCGGCCCGGTAGCCTGCCGCCCAACCCTCACCCCGCGCTCGGCGCAGGAACGAATTATGCGGTGCCGCCGGACAACTGGCTGGTCGGTGTGACCAACTACCTAGGCTCGAACCTCGTGCCCCACCAGGTTCGAACGGAATTCTGGGCGCACGGGTTTCGCAACCCCTTCCGCTTCACATTCGATCCCCGCACCGGCCGACTCCTTCTTGCCGATGTCGGCCAGAACGCCTGGGAAGAGGTGAACTGGGTCACCAACGGCGGCAATTACGGGTGGGCTCACTTCGAAGGATTTGCGCCAGGACCCAAACCGACACCTCACCCGGCCTCCGCCTACACGCGTCCGTTGCTGACTTATGCGCATGGGACAGGCACCAACAAGGGCAACTCCATCACGGGGGGAATCGTTTACTACGGGGATCGCATGCCGGAACTGGTGGGGAACTACATTTTTGCCGACTATGTTCGCGGCAATGTGTGGGCGATGACCGACAACGGCGTAACGAATACGTCCTTCAAGTGGCTCACCTCGCTTGGATCCGTGGTCGGTTTTGGACGCGATCCGCGAAATGGGGATGTTCTGATGGCCAAATTGGACGGGCAGGTGTTTCGGCTGCTGCCGCTTATTTCGACCAGCGGCGTCCCGGCACAGTTGTCGGCGGCGGGAATCTTCTCAAACCTGGTGACGCTTTCCACGCACCCAGGGATCCTCCCCTATGACGTCAATGTGCCCTTCTGGGCCGATGGCGCCTCGAAAAAGCGATGGTTCTCGATTCCGAGCACCAATCTCCACATGGTGTTTCACCCCGAGCAATCGTGGACGTTTCCAACCGGAACCGTCTGGATCAAACATTTCGAGATCGAGACCACGGCCGGAGTGCCCTCGTCCGTGCGCCGGCTCGAGACGCGGGTGCTAGTGAAGACGGATGCGCCCGACGGCGGATACGGGTTGACCTATCGATGGGGCGAATCTGGAACCGAGGCTTTCCTAGTTCCGGAACACGGCTTGGAGGAGCCCATTCACATCGTGGAGGGGGGCACCGTGCGGACGCAGATTTGGCAATATCCTTCGCGGTTGGAATGTCTCGCATGTCACAATTCCGCAGCCGGATTCGCGGTCGGGTTTCAAACGCCCCAGCTCCATCGCGATTTCGCCTATGGCCCGACCGATGTTACCAACCAAATCCGACGTCTTGCGGCGTTGGGCTATTTCCAGACGAACGTCGTCTCTGTGACCCTGCTTCGCGCGCTCGTGCCTCCGACGAATCAATCGGTCAGCCTCGAACAGCGCGCGCGGTCCTATCTTGCCGCGAATTGCGCCCATTGCCATTTACCGGGGGGACCAGTACCGTCGGGCTTCGACACGCGGATTTTTACGCCGCTGTCCGCGACGCACATGATCGAGGGATCCCTCGCGAATAATTTCGGCAACACGAATAACCGCGTGATCCGCAGAGGCGCGCCCGCCCAATCGATGATCCACACGCGGATGGCGATTCGGGGGCCCGGACAGATGCCTCCTGTCGGCTCAACCATCGTAGACACGCAAGGCGTCGCGCTGATCGCCGCCTGGATCGGGTCGCTGACGTCGCACCTGACGTTTGCTGAATGGCAGTCCGCCCATTTTGGTTCCCCCGCAAATCCGGATGCTGGACTCGATCGTGACCCGGATGGCGATGGCGAGCCGAATCATTTGGAGTATCTGCTCAAAACCCAGCCTACCAATGCTGCCAGCGCGCGCGGGGGGCTGGAAATTTCCCCGGCGTGGCACGGCGGCCCGCGCCTGCGGTTTGTGCATGTCGCCAACCGCGGTGTGCGAATCGAGGGGAACAACGATCTTTCCGCCGGCGAATGGACGCCGCTCGATATTAGCGCAAACCGGCCGCATTTCCCCGCGGTGGACGAGGAAGTCATGGTCGATGAGGCGCTTCTGGGCGCAGAGCCGGCCCAATCATTCCGCGCCATCTTTTACGAGCCTTGAACCGACGATCTCGAGCCCTCAGGAGCGCGAGTCGTCATCCTCATCAAAGTCTTCGGAGAAATCCTCCTCTTCCTCGACCAGGCGATCGGCCTCCTCGTCTTCGTCGAGAATTTCATCCAGATCTTCGACGTCCTCGAAGTCGGGTTCCTCGTCCGCAAACTCATCGTCGTCTGCAAATTCATCCTCCTCGTCCTCGCCGAGGAGATAAGGGCAGTCCGCCGAATTGATCGGACAGACGCCGTCGCGGAATTCCTGATGGCAGACGGGGCATTCCTCGGCCTCGAAATCGCTGTACATGTCAGACTCCTCGTCCGGGTAATTGGGCTTTCTGCGATTGGGTGACATGGGTGCTCCTTTTCACGGCGCCACGCCGCGCCCTTCAGGTCCAGATTTACTACCCGCTTGCCGTGTTGGCTGTCCAGATGGACGCGCGAATTTTTTCCAGCGGCTCGCAACTCCCGGAATGGGAAGGCCATGCCGGTCGTCAGCGCCCCTCCGACCGGCTTGCCCTACTCGTCCTCGCCGAGTTCGACATTCCAATACGCGAAATCGAGGAAATGGCGCCACGAATGGTGGGCGCATTTGTGAAAATGCACCTCGAGGAAGGGACGCCAGCGAGGCTTTTTCGGCTTCCGGATTAGGTGCATGCCGGCTTGCTCCGGCGTCCGATTGGCCTTGCGCCGATTGCATTCAATGCAACTGCAGACGATGTTCGTCCATGTGGTCAGGCCGCCCTGTTGCCGCGGAATCACGTGGTCGAGGTTCAAGTCCTTGCGGTCGAACTTCCGGCCGCAGTACTGGCACGTGTTCTTGTCTCGTTCAAAAACATTTTGACGCGTGAACTTGACCTCCTTGGCCGGAAGCCGATCGAAGAACAGCAGCAAAATCACCCGAGGGATCGGGATGCGGAATCGGATGGTGTGGATGACCTCATCGGGCTCGTCTGCCGGCGAAAAATCGCACCACTCGCGGAAGGTGAAGGTCTGGAACCCGTTCGCGTCCTGATACACAACCTGCGCATGGCCCGTGAATAGCAGTGTCAATGCCCGCTCGGCGGTACACACATTGACCGCCTGCCAGAGGCGGTTCAGCACCAACACCGGACGCTCGAGTAACGAAGACATGGCGCAAACCCGCGCAATTGGCGCGGACCATATCAAAGCGACCTCGCACTGTCAAAGTGGGAGTCGGCGCGCCGGCGACCCCGGCGTCCGCGACACAAACAAAAGGCTGGACGCCCCCCCGCCGCCCGCGATACTAACGAGATTCTCTTTGCATCGATACGAAAGGCGCCTGCGGATATGGACGAACTGCTGATGCTGCTCAAGCGCAACGCGCTGGAGACGCCCGAGAATCTGGCGAAAATGCTCGACCTCACCCCGGAGGAGGTACGGCGTCGGATTGCGGAGTATGAAAAGGCCGGCGTAATCCGAGGCTATCAGGCTGTCGTTAACGAAGACCAGCTCTCTGTCAACAGGGTGACCGCCGTCATCGAGGTCAAAGTGACCCCGGAGCGCGAGGGCGGTTTCAACGCCGTCGCTGAACGCATCAGCAAATTTCCAGAAGTCCAGTCCGTATACCTGATGTCCGGCGCATTCGATCTGCTGCTGTTCGTGTCGGGAAAGGACCTGAAGGAAGTCGCCTTCTTTGTAAGCGAAAAACTCGCGACCATCCGCGGCGTCATATCGACCGCCACCCACTTCATGCTCAAGACCTATAAGGCCAATGGTGTCCTGATGAACCCCTCGGAAGGCGCCGAGCGCCTCAAAGTATCACCCTGATTTCGGACAGGCCGCCATGAGTCGGATCGAAACTAAAGTGGCATCCCATGTCCGAAACATACCCCGGTCCGGAATCCGGGACTTCTTCGACATTGTCAGCACGATGCGCGACGTCATCAGCCTCGGAATCGGCGAGCCGGATTTCGATACGCCCTGGCACATCCGCGAGGCTGCCGTTCACGCCCTCGAACGCGGCAACACCGGCTACACCTCGAACCTCGGGCTTCTCTCCCTGCGGCGCTCCATTTCAGATTATGTCGAACGTCAGTACGGCGTCCGCTACCAGCCGGAAAAGGAGATCCTCATCACTGTCGGGGTGAGCGAGGCGCTTGACCTCGCGCTTCGGGCCATCATTGAGCCTGGCGATGAAGTGATCTACCACGAGCCCTGCTACGTGTCTTACGGTCCTGTCATCCTCTTCGCGCACGGCAAACCCGTGGCCATTGAGACCGGCCCGGCCGACGGCTTTCGCATCACCCGCGACCGGCTCGAAGCCGCCACGACGCCTCGCACCAAGGCTCTGATGCTCAATTATCCCAACAACCCCACTGGCGCCACCCTTACGCGCGAAGATGTGCGGTCGATCGCCGAGTTCGCCATCGAGCATGACCTGATCGTGATCACCGATGAGATCTACGCGGAACTGACGTACGATCAGCCCCACGCCAGCGTGGTATCCGTCCCCGGCATGCGCGACCGGACCATCTTCCTCCACGGCTTCTCGAAAGGGTGGGCCATGACTGGTTTCCGCCTCGGCTACGCCTGCGGGCCAGCTGACCTGATCGAGGCGATGATGAAAATCCACCAATACACAATGCTTTGCGCCTCGGTCATCAGTCAGGAAGCAGCCGTCGAAGCGCTGCAAAACCCGGGAAATGACGTCGAAGAAATGCGCGACGAATACCGGCGGCGTCGCAATTTCCTTCACCGTTCCTTTCAGGAACTCGGTTTGCCCTGCATGCGCCCGACCGGCGCGTTTTATGCATTTCCCTCCATCGGACATCTCGGGTTGACCTCAAAAGAATTCGCGCTTCGCCTGCTCGAAGAGGAAAAAGTGGCAGTCGTTCCCGGAACGGCGTTCGGCGCGTGCGGAGAGGGATTCGTTCGTTGCGCTTACGCGACCTCGATGGAGGATCTTCAGGAGGCCGTGCGGCGCATCGAGCGCTTCTTGCGACGAATACAGGCCCCGTCCTTCACACGCATAGCCGCTTGCTGACTTGTCCACAGGGCGCTCGACCGCTCTGTGGATAAGTGGAGATTCGCCCCAAATCGAAATCGCAATCCATTGATCGAAAATGGGTTGCGAATTTGCCTCCCGAAGACCCCTCCCGGCCGGTTATTAACAGGCTGAGCAAATTGTGGATAAATGGGTTCACAGCCCTGCTGGATGAGCTGTTTGGGCTAAAAAGCGCGGCCGACAGATCAGGCCTGCGGCGGCTCGGATGGCGGCTCGGCGAGGATATCGACGATCCGGTCGAGGGCGGCCTGAATCAATCCCAGCTCCGCGCTGATCCGTTTGTGCCGCTCGGATTCCACGCTCAGGCGATGGTTCAGTCGCGCGATTTCCGCTTGCAGAGATTCGAGGACGTTTTCAGTTTCGGCGGGCGCCTCCTGGGCCGCCTCCCCTTCGCCCTCGGCCCCTTCAGCGGGAACCGGCACCTGGATATCCTCCTGGCATTGCGGGCAACGGACGATCAGTCCGGCGCCTCGCTCGTCGATCGCGAGGCTTTTGCCACATTTCGGGCATTCAAACACGATGTCCGTTTCTCGAATTTCCGTTGAACCCGCTGAACGAATTTCCCCTTCCATGGCGCGCTCTCCGTTACTGACCTCTCCGATTATCCTAGCTCTGTCCGTGCTAAATGGGTAGAAAAATTGCGCTCAAGTTCACGATCGTAGGCCGGAGGACGCGTTGCCGCGGTATCGGGGTGCGGCGCGCCCGCATCCTCCAATCGAACCGGAATCCGTTTCTCGGCAAATCGCGTTTCCTGGAGTGACGCGCGAAATTTCCATGGTATGGGAATTCCATGCAATGGAAGCTGCCGCGCAAGGTTTTTACAGACCATGGAAATTTCGGTGCCGCGTGCGACGCTATGGCCCCGGTCCTTGGGGCAATTTCAGCGTTATGGTGAAGGTGCTGCCCTTGCCGGGTGCGCTTGAGACGGTGACCTTCCCGCCGTGCGCGTCCACGATGTGCTTGACGATCGAAAGGCCCAATCCTGTCCCGCCGAGCTTGCGGCTGCGGGATTTGTCCACCCGATAAAAGCGTTCGAAGATCCGCTCGTGGTGTTCGGGCGCAATGCCCACGCCCTGGTCGATCACATGGATCTTTGCCGATCCCTCGTCCCGTTCCGCGCGGACGCGGACTCCGGTGTTGGCCGAGCTGTATTTGATCGCATTATCGATCAGGTTGACGAGCGCGCGCTGCAAGAGCAGAGGGTGCGCCGAGATGGAAAATTCCTCTGGAATATCGATCGAGACGGAGATGTTTTTCTGGTTGGCTTCGGAGGCACAGGCATCCACCGCGTTTTCGATGACCTCTCGGACGGGCACCCATTTGCATTCCAGTTGGGCCCCGGAGCCCTCGTGCTCGAGGCGGGTCAGTTCGAGCAGGTCGTCGATCAACGCGCCCAATTGCTCGGCGTGGCGAGCGATGATTTTGGTGAAGCGTCGCATCTGTTCCGGATCCATATCCTCGCCGGCGAGGGTTTCGGCGAATCCCTTGATCGAGGTGACAGGCGTCTTGAGCTCGTGAGAGGCGTTGGCGACGAATTCACGCTGGGCGGCCTCGAGCTGGCGGATGCGCGTGACGTCGGACAACACCACGAGCGCGCCTTTGATCCGGGCGCCGGAACGTAATGGCGTGCCGCGCACCTGCAGATATCGTTCCCGGGGGCCGAGCAGGACGGCGTCGCCCTCGACGACCTGCTCGTTGCCGCGGAGCGTTCGGCGAATCAGCTCGGCTAGGCGCGTGTTGCGGACGACTTCAAGGAATTCGCGGCCCCGCGAGGTTTGCGGATCGATCCCGAGCATCTGCTGAGCTGCGCGGTTTACGTCCAGCAGTCGCTCTCTCGTGTCCACGACAAGAAGGCCTTCGGCCATGCTTTCAAAGATGGCGCGCTGCTCGGCAAGCAGGCCCTCGATGGTGTGTATTTTTTCCTGCAGGTTGAGGGCCATGGTTTGGACGGCGTTGGAAAGGCTGTGCATTTCGCGAGTGGTCGGGATGGGCCATTCCACGTTTGGTTCTCCGGCCGCCTGTGCCTGGGCGGCGCGACGCATCTGATCCAGCGGGCGCGCGAGGAATCGGGCGGTCGCTGCGCTGGCGACGGTCGCCATCAGGGCCAGTAGAAGGAGGTTTGCAAACGGGGGCAGTTGCGCGGCGGCTTGGATCCAGGAAAGCAAAAGGGTTAGCGAAACGAGGATCAGCCACAATTTCCAAAATAGCGTGCGGCGCCACATCCACGCCATCCTAGCACAAGCCCGGAGATCAAATCGATTCGCGCAGCAGCGCGTGCAGCGCGAGAAGCCACGCGTTGCCAGGCAGGTCGCTACCGGATTCGGAATAGGGGGGGCGCCAAACGGGGACGCCCTCCGGACCTCGTCCGATGAGGCCCTGGAGAACCCGCCGATGCGACCACAGCAAACGGTTCTCCGGATTCAGCCCCAGCAGGTGGTTGACCTGTTGGCAGGCAATCTTGGCGAGGGCTGGATCGCCGGCGGCCGAAGCGCGTTCGAGGAGAACCACCGCGAACAGCAGACGGACCGCCTCGGCTCCAGGCGCGATGGATTCGTGATCGCTCGGGTACGTACGGGCTCGAATTTTCTCCGGCGGCAGAAATCCGCGGTTGTCGGGTCTCGGCCTCTGAGGCCCTACTGCTTCGATACCGGCGGGCAGCCCGCCGTACGGATTCATCGCCGCTCCGGCGAGGAGAACCCCTCGGATGTAACGGTTGAGTACAACATTGAGATCGTCCTTGAAGGGACCCGGTTCGATGGCGCCTTCAAGCCGGATTATGCCAAGAATCGCCAACGCGGCCGCACTGCGGGTCGCATCGGGCGGTAGAAGTTGGCTTCTCAGAGCGTCTGCAAAAAATTCCCCGTAGAGGTCGCCCTCGACCGAATGGCCGGGCCCGATCTGGCGGCCGAACAGAAGGCGAGCTGCATTCTCGGCCTCGGTGCGGTATTCCCGGATGAAGGTTGCCCGGTACAGTTCGGCCGCCGCCCAAAGCCGCTGGCCGATGGATGGCGTGTCGTCCAGCCGCCGGGCGACAAGCGCAGCCTGGGCCTGTTCAGCCACCACCTGCAACTCGCGTGAGAGTTGCAGGCTCACCTGCTCCCGAAGGGGCGCCAGCGAGCGCGCGAGGCCGCCAGCGATGGCCGCAAGCGTCGAGGGTGGCGCGTTCGGATCGCGCACAAGGCGCGGTGCAGCGTCCCGCAACCAGTAGCCGAGTCGCTCGATGTCCCACCGATACCGTTCGGGCGCTTTTCCGGTTTCGATCGCGCGCGCAAGCGACCAGGCGAGCAGGGCACGGTGTTCGACAGCTTGCGGCTGGGCAGCCGCCGCATCGACCGGGATTCGAAAATCCAGCGAGTCAAGCCAGGCTGCCAGTTCCCGTAAAAGATAGTTCTCAAGATGCGACCGATCACGGCGTACGTCCGCGCTGATCGTCTCGCCAGAATTCAGAGACACGATCAGCGTGAACTCGCCTGCAGGCAGCTCAGATAGGTCCGCAACAGCCAGTCGGCTCCGCCAGCGCGGTTGGATTGGCGTCAATTCGCCGCGGAGCGCAACCGATCCATCCGTTCGACGCGCCTCAAACAGGCCGGTGAGCGGGGTGGTTGCGTCGCCTCCTCGGGCGCGGAGGATTGCAACGACCGGCCATCCGTCTTCCCCATAGGCGATCTGATTGACGGAGAGAGTGAGCTCGAGGGGGCCTGCACGCGGGGGTCGGCGTCGGGCGGGGGCGGTTTGAAGGAGAGAGGCATACAGCGTGGCAGAGGATTCGGCGCCAGTCCATCCATCAAACATGCGCGAGGGCGGAAGGATGGCGCTGTACCAGACCACTCCTGCTCCCAGACGGTGTTCAGTCAGGACAGGAGCGCCATCCGGATCCTCCATAAGCACAGTAGCGCCATCAGCTCGAACCGGCCACGCCATCCGAGCGGCTGGTCCCCAGTCGAACTCGCTATTTTGCGTGGGGGGGAGTGGCGGGCCGGGTCGGGCGACGCGAGACCGTCCGGTGCGTTCCCGCGGCTCGTCTGATAGGGGCTGCACGCCGGCCAGTCGAGCAGCCGGCCCGACGGGTCCGATGATCAGGAGCCGCCCGCCTTCGCGCACGAAGGAGTCGAGCATGTGTAGCTCGCCGGCGCGCAGCTCAGGGGTGTCGATGAGAACGGCGGCATCGAATTGAGTCGGAATATCGGGCTCGGTTCGGTCCGCCCCGATGAGCAGATGATGGGCGTCGACCCCATTCTGACGGAGCAGGGCGACGAGGCGATCGATCTGATAAGTGTGGAGCGCCAGGCCCCCGGGTGCACGGTCTGCGATCTCTTCGAGGGTCAGAACCGCGACGGTGGGTGAAGAGGCCGTGGAGTCCGAAGTCGAAGGGGCGGATTCAGAAGTAGTTTTGCGTTTGCAGGCGGCACCGAGGGCGATTCCAAGGCTGAGGATGAGCAGAAGCCGGTATGCCATATGTCGACCCAGCCGGCTCAAAGGTCCGGGTTGGGCTGGCCGTCTTCCGGCCCCGCGTTTCCAGCGCCATTATTCTTATCAGTATCTGGTGCCGCTGCGGGTTCGGGCGAGAGCGTTATATCTGGCGCAGGTTTCAGTTTGTTGTCCGAGGGTGAATGGGCGGGCGTCTCGGATAATTCTCTGCCAAACAGATCCCGCACCAAACCCGGCGTGACCACGGTCTGGCGATCGCGCAAAATCTGGTCCGTTTGTGCGGCTGTTAGTCGCGGGAGCTCACTGTCCGACCAGTCGCGGTGCCAGCGAACCTTGGATGAATGAGATCCCTTGTGTAGGCGGACGGTCTCCTGGCGCGCCTCTTCAGGCGTCATGAGCACATACGGCGTGATAAGAACGAGCAGCTCGGTTCGGGCTTCCTCCCGTGAATCGGAGCGAAATAGAGCGCCCAGCAGCGGAATGTCGCCCAGCAGGGGGACCTTGGTTCGGGATCGCGTCTTGTCCGTGCTGACCAGGCCGCCCAGCACGATCGTGTTTCGGCTCTGCACGGCGATCTGCGCATTGATTTCGCGCTTGGTGATCACCGGGACCCGGTTGCCATTGATCAGTTCAAACCCGCCGACATTGTCTGCCTTTTGCGAGATTTCCATCACGACGTAGCGCTGCGGATTGATCCGCGGAGTAACCGACAGGTCGATGCCGATGTTGCGGTATTGGTAGTTCTGCGTTTGCGTGCCGGTTTCCGTCGTACTGGTGGATGTGACGACCGGCCGCTCCTCGCCGATATTGATCTTGGCCTCCGTGTTGTCGGTGGTGAGCACCACGGGGGTTGAGAGGATTCGGGCGTCGCGCGAACTGGCGGCAAGGCGAATGATCGCGTCGATGTTGAGATCGAAGAAGGTAAGATAATAAGTGAGGGTGCCGGACGAGAGGGCCGCGTTGCCGTCCGCTTGGGTTAGGAGGCTGTTTCCGGCGCGGAAACCGGAGCCGCCGCTCATGACGGAACCGCCTCCGAATGAGTAAACCGGCAGCCGTGTGGACAAACCTCCGCGTGGTCCGCGGGAGATGTCCTGATAGGCGGTGACCGAGCGCTGGAGCCAGTCGACACCGGACTGAATATCCTTGCCCAAGTTGATTTCGAGAATGACCGCCTCGATCAGGACCTGGGCGAGCATGATGTCGAGGCTGTCGATCACCTCGAGCAGAGCATCGAGGTCACTCTTCCGCCCCATGAGCAGGAGCGAATTGGTTCGTTTATCCGCGAGGATTTTTGTGTTGGGCGAGAGGCGGCCAAATGTGCCGGGCGAGCCTTCCTCGGCCGCCTCGCGAGC
The DNA here is from genome assembly GCA_025054615.1 of Kiritimatiellia bacterium. NCBI lineage: Bacteria > Pseudomonadati > Kiritimatiellota > Kiritimatiellia > Kiritimatiellia bacterium. The sequence goes on along the minus strand of JANWZO010000012.1, from coordinate 21,235 downwards.
GGCGCGCTCTTCCACCCGTTGCTGGATGAATTCGCGGAGCGCCTGGCCGCGGGCATCGGCGGCTTCGCCGGTCGGCGGCTGAACGCCGGCTGGGGGGCCGGCGCCCTTCTCCGCCGCGGCCGCGCCAATGAATTCATTGAGGATGCCCGCGATTTCCTCGGCCTTGGCGTATTCGAGCGCGACGACGCGGACGGCGATGGCCGGATCGATCGGCCGGTCGAGCACTTCCACGATGCGGTCGAAAAACACGAAATTTTCCGGCCGCGAGATGATGAAAAGGATGTTCGTCCGCTCGTCGGCGATGATGCGGACTTTGCCGGTGATTACACCGCGTTCGGCGGCCGCCGCGGCGGCCGCAGCGGCCTGTTCTCCCTCCGGTTTCGGCGGGCGCAGGGCCGCGATGGCAGGCGGGACCTGAATGTTGGCCGTGTCCACACGCGGCTTTTCCTCCTTCGCCTGGGAATCCGCGATGAGGTCGTTCAACCGCGCTGCGATTTCAGAGGCCTTCGCGAATCGGATGGTGTAAATGCGGGTTTCGACCTTGGACTCCACGGGCTGGTCGATCAGCTCGAGGATTTCCATGATCCGCGCCAAATTCATCGCCGTGTCGGTCACCAGCAGGCTGTTGGCGCGCTCCAGGGGCTGAATTTTGCCGTAGCCGTGGATGAGGCTCTGGATGATGGGTGTGACCTCGTTGATTTCGACGTGCCGGAGAGTGATGACCTGGCTGACCAGCTTGTCATTCTCGGGGAACTTCGTGTCGGGCAGCGCGATATTGAGCGGCATTCCCTCCTGGCGGGCGGCGGTGGTCTGTACCACCTTCACGAATTTTTCGCCCATAGGCACGAGGGAGATATTGTTCATGGCCAGCACGGCTTCGATTGCCTCGAGCGCCTCCCGCACGGTGAGGCGCGACTGGCTCTTGAGCGTGATGGAAGCGTTGAGACCGGGCGATTTGATGATGGTGCGGTTGAGAAGGTTTTCCGCGACGAAGTCGAGCACCTGGTCGAGCGGGGAGTCTCGGAAATTGAGCAGAATCAACCGGTCGTTGCCCGCGGCTGTCCCGGCCGGCGGCGGAGGCGGCTGGGCGAGCACGGGGATTGGGCGAATGACCGGCGGCAACAAGCCAGCGGCGATCCAGATGACCAGCCCGGTATAGCACCGGCGCGCCCAGCGTGATCGAAGGGGTCGAATCATCGTCGTATCACCGGGTAGCCGCGGCAGCCCCGCGGCTGAATGCGAAATGTATCGTCACATTGCCTCTCATGCGGCCCGCGCTGCCTTGCGCGGGCGTCACCGTCAATTGCCGGACATCGAGCATAGCAGGGTGGGTTTGGACCGCATAGAGAAAACGGACCAGCGGCTCCAGCTCGCTCTCCCAACTGCAGTCGATCGCCACCTCCGAAAGATCGCCGGTGGTCCTCTCGCGGTCGGGCTCCATGCGCGATATCGAGACGCCAGATTCGTCCGCCAGGCGCTTGAGGGTGCGCAGCATGTCGGCGGTCACCGGATCGGTTGCCGCGTATTGGGGGATCCGCGCGCGCAATGCAGTGTAGCGCGACTCCCACTCGGGGCGCTGCTCGATCAGCCGGCGGGCCAGACGGATCTCGTCCTGCGTTTTGCGGAGCTGGTCGCGCGCCTCGCTCAGCGACTCGAGGGCGGGCGCGCCGAAATACCACGTGCCGGCTGCGAGCGCGACAAGGCCTGTTACCACGGCCAGCACCATCTCGCGGGGGGAAAGGGTCATTTGGCCTCCGGCGGCAGTTCGATGGTCACTTTGAACTGCGAGCGGTTCTTGCCGCCGCGTTGCTGCTGCGTGATGCCCTCGGGCTTCACAGAGGGAAACAATGTGGATTTCTCAAGCTGTGAGAAAAATTCATAGATCGGGTCGCTCTGGTCCGCTTCACCGCGCAGAGAAATTTGCCCGAACTTTTTGTAGGTGAACGCGGTGAGGTCCACGCCGGCCGGCAGCCGCTCGCTGATTTCGCGCAGGCATTCGAGCGGCGAATACCGGGGATCCATGTACCGCTCGAGCGAACGAACTTGTTCCTTCAGCTGTTCCACCGCGCGCGCCGGCGCGCGCATTTCGGCCAGTTCTGCCTGCGCTGCGGCGAGGCGGCCCTGCCGGATTTTCAGCGCGGCGGCAACCGACCCGACCGCCCCGAGCCAGATTGCGATCATGACGCACGCGGCTACCGCGAGATTTCGACGGAGGCGTTTCGAGGCGATTGCCGCCTTCCACGCGGACGGCGCCAGATCCAGGACATGCGGGCCCCTCTCCAGCGCCCGGCGGGCGATGCCTTCGGAGAGCGGCGGCAGGGTGTCCAGGATGCGAGGCTCCACGCGGAACGGGAGCGCGCCGGAAAGCGTGTCTACAAAGGAGGCAGGAACCGACGTTTTGCGCCAGAGTTCAAGTCGTTCCGGAGCGGGTAGTCCCCACTCGGATTCCAGCAGCGTTACCGTGTAGGCGATCTCCTCGGCGAATTCCAAAGCGCTGGAAGCGGGGTCCGCCGCCGAGATTGGTCCGAGGGATCGTATGATAATCGGTGCGCCCCGTTGGATCGCGAGCAGTTCGGTTCTCGGTCCTTCGGCCAGCAGAATAAGCGCCCAGCCATCTTCGGGGAGGTGCCCTTCCTGGCGAAGTAACCGCCACCAGCCGAACACCGATATATCTAAGTCTCGCGGCAGGCGGGCTGCGCGTCGAAAGGTCTCGGCACAGGCTTCGACATGCTCGTTCAACGCCGCTGCCACCACCACCAGGGAAGAGGTCTGGTCTTGCGCTACAACCTCCTGGCCGATGGCCATATGTTCGGCCGGAAAGGGCGAAAATTTGTCCACCTGCAGGGCCGCCATGTCGCGGATTTCCGCGAGGTCGATCGTGGGAAGGCGGATCGCGCGAAGCAGCGCTTTTTCCGTGGGCAGAGCGACCGCGATCGGGCCTTTCATGCCGCGGATGGCAGCGCCAAGGGCGGATTGGCGCGCCGCATCATTGTCCGTGGGGAGGGCCAGGCGCCGGTGCTCGGCGACCTCGATCTGCCCTTTACGGCGCCGGAGGGTGGTCCACTCCACGGCGTCCGCCTCGACGAACACACCGGTTATGAACACGTCAGCCATGAAGAATTCAAATATGCCCGAATGGGCGAGAAAGCGAAAGTCGCGATTTGCTGCAGGGCGCTCGAATCGGTCGTTGACGCTCTGAAAACAAACACGCTCAATACGAATCGTGCTTCACGAGAGCGAATGCCGATGGAGAAAGCAAACTTTCGAACGATTGTTGTTACCGGCGCGACTCGCGGGCTGGGCCTCGCGATGGCCGAAGGGTTCATCGCCCGCGGCCACACGGTAGTCGGATGCGGTCGCGATGCGGCCCGAATCAGCGCTCTCCGCGCCCGATTTGGCGCGCCGCACCGTTTCGACGTCTGCGATGTGTCGAACGCCGACAGCGTGCGCCGGTGGGCGGATGCCGTGCTCGCCTCGCACGGGCCGCCGGATCTCCTGGTGAACAACGCGGCGATTATGCTTCGGCCAGCGCCACTATGGGAGATTGACCCGGCTGAGTTTGCGCGGATCACCGCCATCAACATCAACGGCTCGGCTTTTGTGATCCGCTTTTTCGTGCCGGCGATGGTGGCTGCTCGACGAGGGGTCATCGTCAATTTCAGCTCGGGATGGGGCCGGTCGACCGATGCCCATGTCGCGCCCTACTGTGCGACAAAGTGGGCCGTCGAAGGGCTGACGCAGGCCCTTGCCCAGGAATTGCCGCGCGGCATAGTGGCAGTTGCCCTAAACCCCGGTATCATCGACACCGACATGCTGCGGCAATGCTGGGGCGACGATGCGCGAAACTATCCCTCTCCCACCGAATGGGCTCAGCGAGCGGTCCCGTTCATCCTCGGCATTTCGGCCCGGGACAACGGTCGCGCACTCACCGTGCCGGGCGTCCCGACCTGATCAGTGTTTTCACGATTTGAGCGCAATGTTTCGCTCACAAATCCTTGTTCACCGGCGGCAGGCCCGGTGAGGTCGCCGCGATCGCTTTTTGACCCCTCCTCGCCCGCTATGTCATCATCCCCAGCATGACTGCGCGCAGATGGCGGGTGGCGATTGCCGGTGCTGGACCGGCGGGCTTGTTCCTCGCTGAAGAACTTCTCCAAAGCCCGCACCCTATCGAAATTGAATTCTTTGAACAGATGCCCGAGCCCTTCGGTTTGGTGCGATATGGCGTGGCGCCGGACCACCCGCACACGCGCCGCGTGGCGCTGCACCTTGAGAGAATACTGGCCCATCCCCGGGTGCGACTCCACACGTGCGCCCGCGTGGGGCGGGATCTGTCCCTCGACGAACTCCGGGCCCGATTTGACGCCGTCGCAATCGCGACCGGAGCGGCCGACGACCGAACGCTGGATATCCCCGGAGAAACGTTGCCCAACGTGTGGCCGTCTCTTCATTTTGCGGGATGGCTCAACGGACACCCCAAATTTTCCGGCCTCGACATCCGGCTCGATGTGGAAGAAGCCCTCATAGTTGGAAACGGCAACGTCGCGCTCGACGTCGCCCGAATCCTTTGCCGGACGCCGGCAGAACTCGCCCAGTTTGACCTTGCGCCCCGGGCCAGGGAAAGCATGTTTCGAAATTGCCTGAGGCGTATTCGAGTGGTGGGTCGGCGAGGTCCTGTCCAGTCCTCGTTTGGCGAGAACGAGCTTCGGGAGTTCGGAGACCTCGCCGGGATCGACTTCCGCATCGATCCGATCGTCGCCATGCCGAGCGCGGCGGATGAGGCGGAACTGGCAGCGCCGCAATCAGACCGGCAGCGTGCGGTGGTCGCCGCGCTAAGGGAGTTCGCCTCGCGGCCTCGTCCCTCTGAGCCGAGAATTGAACTGGGATTCGACTTTCTACGGCGCCCCATCGCGTTTTCCGGTTCCGATGCTGTGAAGCAAGCTACGCTCGAGATCTGCCGGCTCGACGGGGAGCCTTTTGAGCAACGCGCGATTCCCACCGGCGCTCTGCAGCGGGTGGACGCGGGGCTGGTGATCGTCTCGATCGGCCATCGGGGGCGCCCGATTCCGGGTCTTCCATTTGATGAAGTCCGTGGGGTCATTCCCACGCGAAATCACCGCGTTGTGCCTGGGGTTTATGCGGTAGGTTGGATCAAGAGAGGCGCGCGCGGCCTGATCGGGCACAACCGACGCGATGCGATGGAGACGGCGCGTGTGATTCTTGACGATTTTGAGAATCGAAATTGCACCGTCTAAGTGGGTATATTGATGCAGAATCTGGGGGATGAAACATGTCCAAGGTTTTGATCATCGAGGACGAACCGATGTTGAGAAAGCTGTTGGAGCGTGTGGTGCAAATGGTCGGGCTCGAGCCCGTTTCGGTCTCGACCGGCGCTGAGGGGCTTGCTCTGGCCTCTTCGGACAATCCATCGCTTATCATTACGGACCTGTGCCTGCCGACGCCTCCTTCAAATGCGGAACTGGTGATGGCTTTGCGGCAGGCCCGGCCGGATTGTCCGATCGTCGTGACGACCGGCTACAGTATTGGCAATTTGGACACGCGGCTCCGTGCGCTTGGGGCTGTCTACTTTCTCGAGAAACCATTCGATTTGTTTACGGCACGTTCGCTGATTGCCGCGGCACTGCCGGATTCTGCCGCTCGAAGCTCGTCGAGCCCGTCCAGCTCGTAAGGGCTTCCCTGCGGTTGGTAGTTTTTGGGCGTGAAGCTCCAGGGCAACTCGGCTACCAGTCGAATTCCGCCAACGAGGCAGCCCATGCGGGATCGTGCCGCGCAAGTGCGGCCGCTAGATCGGCTGGCGAGAAGGGCGTGGGAAACCACGGCTCGATCGATCCGCCATCAGCTCGATCCACTCGTGTGACCACTCCTTTCTCGACATGAAGCTGAGGACCGCCAACGAACGGGATCCACGAGAAGGCTGGCGTTGCGCCGAAGATCCACTCCTGCTCGGCATGTTTTTCGGCCATTCGGCAGAGGCCATCCAATTCGGCCGGGTCGAACGTTCTCCAGGTTTCCGTCCCCGCCAGATGGATGGCGAGCGCTCGCGCAATGTCGGTGAGGTCGTGGAGTGCGGTGTATTCGCTGAGATTCGCAACTGGCGCGGGGCGCGAAGCGATCGCGCGGGTTTCGACCTGCGGCAGGGCAGGCTGGAGCGCACGGCGGAGCCGCTCCAGATCGGCATTCACCAAGAGGGTTCCGTGGTGCATTACGGCGTTCCCCCGATAGCAGAACGCCGTTCCAGAAATTTTGCGGCCGCGGACAAACAGGCTGTTGCCGTGAGCCACTTCAGCCTCCACCTCGAGGGAGGCGAGAGCGGCGAGGGTCTGATCCAAGACGCGGTCCCGACAATATTCCGTCCTCGGCAGCACGAGGCAGAAATTCAGATTTCCCTCGTCGTGCCAGACCGTGCCTCCGCCGGAGACCCGCCGCCTGACGGCTATGCCCTCGCGCCGGGCCCAGCCGGTAGCGGCTTCCCGCCACGGATTCTGATTTTTCCCCACGACGATGCTAGGGCCGTTGACATAGAACAAAAGGGCGCGCCCCGCGGTCGCAAAATGGTCCAGCCACCAATCCTCCGCGGCGAGGTTGAAGGCCGCCTCTCGACGACTTGACCAGAGCACCTGCACTAGCTCGACGGCTCCGCTGGGGCTGCCGCCTTGGAGCGTCGACGCTCCTGCGGCGTGTGCTTCGCGCTCCACATGGCCTGCCGCGCCAGCCCCATCAGGATGTTGACGTCCGCCTCGCTCAAATACCCCCGACCGAAAATCCGGCGGAACGCCATCATCATGTGGTCGATCTTGATTTCGTCGCAGAAGCCGATCGTCAGCAGCATCTCCCGCCAAAGGCTGAGCATACGCTCTCGCATCACAACGGGCGCCTCGGGGTGGATCTCGCGGGGCGGCTGGAACTGGCCGGAGGCGACGAATAGTTCATACGCGCAAATCATCACCGCCTGCGCGAGGTTCAGCGACGGATAGGCCGGCGAGCTCGGGATCGTGATCAGAAGCGTGGCGTATTGCATCTCTTCATTGGAGAGGCCGTGGTGCTCGGGCCCAAAAACGAGCGCAACCCGACCAGTGCAGGCGGATTCCAATAATCGAGGCGCCCATTCGCGCGGCGTCTTCGCGTGGCTTCGGTAAAGCCCCTTGAGTCCAGTTGTGGCGGCGACGATTGAGCAGTCCGCCACCGCCTCCGGAACGCTCGCCACCTGCCGGCGGTTCTCCAACACGTCTTGGGCATGGAGTGCGTATTTCTGCGCGTCGTAAAAGTCCATGTCCGGGTTCGGATTCACCAGTACGAGGTCGGAAAGCCCCATGTTTTTCATCGCGCGGCAGACCGCCCCGAGGTTACCGCCGTAGATCGTCCGCACCAGAACCACCCGTATGTTGTCGAGTGGATTCACACGATGCACAGTTCCGTCGGGCGGTCTGGGTAGGCGGCCTGCACGCACACATGGCCGTGCCCGAGTTGCAGCAACGTTTCCCGCGCTGTCCGGCAGGCGAGCTCGGGCCTGTTACAGTCCTCGCTCAAATGCGCCAGAAACACATATCGCAGGTCCGGACCTGCCACTTCGGCGAGCAAGGCGGCGGCCCCGCGGTTCGAGAGGTGCCCCTGCCGACCTCGGATTCGCTGCTTCAAATGCCACGGGCGATCCGCCTCCAGCAGCAGCTCCTCGTCATGGTTCGACTCCACCACCAGGGCCGCACATCGGCGCAGCCGTTCGCGGATCAGCGACGTGCTCATCCCCATGTCGGTCACGATCCCGACGCGAGACGCGCCATTCGACACCACAAACCCCACCGGCTCATATGCATCGTGCGGAACCGCGAACGGCTCGATCGTCAGGTCGCCGATCTCGAACGCGCACCCCGTCGTAAAAACATGCCATTTCAAACCCTCAAACTCGGGCTGGCGTTCAAGCGCCTCGATGGTCCCGCTGTTGGCGTAGAGCGGAATGCCCGTGCGCTGGTAGAGCACCCGCAGCCCTTGCGTGTGGTCGCCGTGCTCATGGCTAACGCACACGGCGCGGATTTCATCCAGCGATTTTCCGATTGCTGCCAGGCGCTGCTCGATGGCGCGCGCGCTCAGGCCCGCATCGATCAGAATGGCGGTCCGCCCCGACGCGACGAACGTGCAGTTTCCGCTGCTGCCGCTCGCGAGGATGCTCAGTTGGAGACTCACGCGCGCATTGTAGCACGCCGGACCGCCTTTCAAGCCCGGCCCGCCGGAGTTCTCAGGGCTGTCCCCCAGATGCCGTTTCCATGCAATGGAAAAAAATTTTCGGCAATTTCCATGCAATGGAAAAAATTTTTCGGAAATTTCCATGCAATGGAAAAAATTTTTCGGCGATTTCCATGCGATGGAAATTCCGTGCGATGGAAAGCTGCTAGGCCGGCCGGGTTCGGGCCGGGCATCAGCGGGCGCCGTGCGGAGCGGCTGGGTCTACCTGCGGTGACGGGTCCACGGGCTGGGTGAGAAAGCGAGCTGGATTCGCGCCGGCGGGGAGCAGGCAGGTGGTCTGTTGCCCGAACCAGCGGTATCGCCGGCGCGCGAATGCATCGTAGAGGGCGTCCCGCCAGCGGCGGGGAAGGTGCCGGAAGACGGTCAGCCAGCGCCACGGGGCGCGCAGGTGGTAGGCGATCGCCAAGGCGGCGTCGCTGCGTTCGAGGAGGGTTTTCCCAGTCCAGAGGTAGAGGGTGTCCAGCCGGTCTGGGTCCCGGCCGGCGGCGCGGACGAGTTCGCGGCCGGCGGGCGATTGCAGCGCGGCAAAACGGCACCAGGGCTGTCGTTCGTGGGCGAGCACAAACCGAACCGCCCTGTTGCAGAATCCACAGGCGCCGTCATATAATACAATGCAATCCAAGGGGTTTTTGCCGTATTTCGCGGCGGCCGTCATTGGATCAGACGCCTCATTTGAGGGTATCCTTTCTACGGCATTGCGTTCGAAAGTCATTTCATGGTCCGAAAACTGATTCAGCAGGTCATCCGGCGCCTTCGCGGCGCAACTTCCACGGTCAAATCTGCGCCATCGGTCCCAGAAGTTCAACCGAAGCCCACTCCCGCGCAAGTCCCCGAATCCTCCCGAATGAACAAGCCCAGCGGCCGTCGGCGCGGCAACGCGGCGGAGGCGCCGTCGATTTCCGCCGCCCCGTCTCTCGATGCGGCTCCTTCGGCGGTCGCCTGGGATCCGAGTATGTTCCAGGTCCCCGTCGCCGAGGGCAAAACGCGATTTCACGACCTAAACCTTCCCAACGAGATTCTCCACGCCATTGCGGATCTGCAGTTTATGTACTGCACGCCGATCCAGGCGGCGATCCTTCCGCATACTCTCTCCGGACGTGACGCCTTTGGGCAGGCGCAGACAGGAACCGGCAAGACCGCGGCCTTTCTGATCACGATTTTCACCCGCCTACTTCGCGAGGCCCCGGCCCTGCCAGCGAAGTCCGGAGCGCCGCGCGCCCTCATCCTCGCACCGACCCGCGAGCTGTGCCTGCAAATTCACAAAGACGCACGGGCGCTCGGCCGGTATGTGCCGTTTTCCTCGCTCGCGGTCTTTGGCGGTATGGACTACGAGAAACAGCGAGATCAGTTGCGCAAGGAGCGCGTCGATATCGTTGTGGCCACGCCGGGGCGCCTCATCGATTTCAAACGGCGCGGCGACCTCGACCTACGCCATGTGGAAATTCTCGTGATCGACGAAGCCGATCGCATGCTCGACATGGGATTCATTCCCGATGTCCGCACCATCGTCCATTCGACGCCGCCAAAGGACCGCCGGCAGACCCTTTTTTTCAGCGCGACGCTCACACCCGACGTGCGGCGGCTGGCGGCAGCATGGACGCGCGACCCCGTCACCGTCGAGATCGCGCCCGAGAAGGTGGCGGTGGACACCGTGGAGCAGGTGACCTTCATTGTCACCAGCGAGCAGAAATTCGCGCTGCTCTACAACCTGCTCACGCGAGAGAACGCCCGTCGGGTGATCTGCTTCGTGAACCGGCGCGATGAGGCGGAGACCCTTCTCAACCGGCTGCGCCGCTACGGACTGGACGCCGAGCTGTTGTCCGGCGCTGTCGCGCAGGAGAAACGGATCCGGACCCTCGAGCGCTTCCGGCGCGGAGAGTTTCGCGTGCTGGTGGCGACAGACGTCGCGGGCCGCGGCATCCACGTGAACGGCGTGACCCATGTGGTCAACTACAACCTGCCCGAGGATCCGGAGGACTATGTGCACCGAATTGGGCGCACCGGCCGCGCTGGGGCGAGCGGCACATCCATCAACTTCGCAGACGAAAACGAGTCGTTCCACATTCCGGCGATTGAGAAGTTCATCGGCAAAACGCTGAGCTGTACACATCCCGAGGATGATTGGCTCGTGCTTCCGCCCCCGCCGGAGCAAACGGCGGAGCGGTCCGATCGCGAACGGAAGCGCGCCGCCGCGGGGCAGGGCGACGATTCAGGCGGTCCGCCGCGTCGCCGGCGTCGACGGGCCGGTCGGGGTCGCGGGAGGTTGGCGCCCCGCAAGTTCGACGAAGCGCCGGCCGATGCGCCGAGACCCCCGCCTGCGCCGGATATTCCGGTTTGATCCCCCGGTTGAGGCCCTTCAGGAGACAAGTCGCAGCAACGCGGACACAGTGCGTTGCACAACTTTTTCCAAATCGAAATGTTCCCTTGCGCTGGCCAGCGCGGCACTGCCGAGCCGGGCACGGAGCGAAGGGTCTGCCGCCAGCTCCGCGAGCCGCCGGGTGAATAGGTCCATATCGTCGGGCGGAAAGAGAAACCCGTTATAGCCGTCGCGCACGACCTCCCGGACACCGCCGAGGTCGGCGGCCAGGATGGGCAGGCCGACAGCCATGTTGTGGACGAGCGCTCCGGTCATGTGGAAATCGTCTGAGCGGTGGCCGACGCGCATGACAAGGCCAATGTCGCCTGCGTTGAGCGCAACGTTCACATCTTCCGGCCGGGGCAGCCATCCGGTCATTTGAACAATGTCCTGGATTCGGAGTTCTTGGGCGAGGGCGCGAAGCGGCTCGAATTCAGGTCCATGCCCCACGAGCAGGAAACGGACGTTGGGCAGTCGACTTCGCGCGGCAGCTAATGCGCGGAATATGCGGTCATTTCCCTTGTTGGGGTGGAGGATGCCATGGTGAACCAGGACGACGTCGTCTTCCCCGTAGCCGAAGCGTGCGCGAGCAGCGGCGCGATCGGCGGGGTGGTAAAGCCGAGCATCGACAGGGTCATAGATTGGAACGACGCGGTCGGGGTTAATGCCGTGGCGGGCGAGGAAATCGCGTGTGTTACAGGCCCGCGTGATAATGAGGGGTAGCTTGCGCCACGCCGCCCAATCCAGGGCCTGAATCGCGCGCGCGAGCGCGCGATGGATCGGGCCGCCGGAAAGGTAGATGTCGGTGAAAAAGTCGGCGACGGTGATGGCGACGTTCGGACCGAAGAATAGCCGGGCGAGGGGCGCGGCGAGTGGGACAGTTTCATCGATGTAGACCGCGCGGACGCCGAGTCGGCGGCACTGCAGCCCGATCCATGGCAGCCAGAGCAGCCAGAGCAAGTATTTGGCGACTTTGTCTCGGTGCTTTGTGCGGTCCACGCGAAAAGGCACCCGGTGCAGCACGGCCACGCGGGCGATGGATTCCGGGTCCGGCCGTCGGCCCTGTGGGCCAAAGTAATGTACCTCGACGTGTTCGGAGAGGGCCTGCAGCAGCCGGGGGAGGGCGTGGTACAACTCGGCGTGCTCCGCGGCGCCGTACCGGAACCAGAAGGCCAGCCGGGGCTTTTCGCTCATGACTCCGGCGTGCGGAAGATGATCTGGGAGCCGGTGTCGCTGAAGCAGAAGGGGATTTCAACGAGTTGGCGGAGCGCGTCGCGAACCGCGGGCTGCGCATGTGGTTCGACGTATAGGAGCAGGAAGCCGCGTCCGCCGGCGCCGAGCAGTTTGCCCCCGATGGCTCCAGCCCGCAGGGCGACGTCATAGGCGTCGTCGATGGCTGCATTGGTGATTCCCGAGGAGAGGGACCGCTTGTGGAGCCAGGCGGCGTGAAGAAGGCGGCCGAAGGATTCGAGATCGTCCGAACCGGTAAGGATTCGTTCGGCGTGGTCGACCATCGCGCGCATTTCTCGCAGGGCGGGGATGTTGCGGGCGGTGTTGCGGGACTGCTCGCGGAGGATTTCCTCTGCGGAGCTTTCCACCCCGGTGTAGAACATGAGAAGGCGGTCGCTGAGAGCCTTCTTTCTTTCCGGCGCCAGCGGAACCAGCCGTTCCCGGACGCCGTCGGCGGTGAAATCGTATCGCCGCAAACCGCCGAACGCGGCGGCGTACTGGTCCTGGTGGCCGCCCGCATCGCCGACCCGTTCCCGTTCGACGACGATCGCCTCCTGCGCGAGTTGCGCGGGCGTGCAGGTTTCGCCGCGGAATGCGTGGAGCGCGTTGAGGAGGCCGACGGTGAACGACGAGGAGGAACCGAGGCCGGTCCGACCGGGAAGGTCCGCGATGTGGCTGATTTCCATGCACGAATCGATGCCGAGAAGGCCGAGGCACTCGCGGACGAGCGGGTGCCGGATTTCGGAGGGGTGAATCACCGTCTCGGTCTGCGCGTAGCTGACGCGGATGCGATGGCGGAAAAACGGGCCGAGCGAATGGACGGCGAGGTAACAGTATTTGTCGATCGATGTTGCGAGGACGGCGCCGCCGTGTTCGCGGTAGAATTCGGGAAAGTCGGTTCCACCGCCGAAGAAACTGACGCGGAAAGGCGTGCGCGAGATGATCATGCGAGCGTCTCCCGGCCGGCGAGCACGTCGGCGACGAATCGGCGAACCGTTTCGGACGTGGGGGGCACGGCCCGCCAGCGTTTGAGTTTCTCGATGTTCACGTCATACACCTCCGGAAACCCGACCGGTTCGGGCAGTTTCGCGCCCGGTATCCACGACGCGATCTCGCGGAGCGACAGCGTGCCGTCTCCCGCGACATTCCATATGTCATCCTCTACCGCGCCGGCCAGAAGGTCGAGGACGATTGCGGCGAGTTCGCGGGTATGAAGGTATTGATAGCGGGAGTCGGGGTGCACGCGCAACGGGAGGTTTTTTAGCAGGTCGTACACACTGTTTTTCCGGAGGCCCGGCCCGACGAACCCGCCCATTCTGAGGATCAAACGGCGCGGCGCGTAAGCGCGGACAAGGTCCTCGGCGATCAGTTTGTGGAGGCCATACGGTGAGAGCCGGTCGCGCCGGATGGCGGCTGTTTCGCGGTTGGCAGCGGGGTCGCTAACGTTGTCGTACACGTCGATCGAGGAGAGGAAGCAATATCTCTCATATTGAAAGTCGTGCAGAGATTGCATGACTGAGCGGACCGACAGATCGAAGTCGAGGGCCGGCTGTTCGCGCGCGAGAAATTTTTTGGAGTTGCCATTGGCATTGATGAGCCACCGCGCGGCAAGGCCGGGCTGGTAGGATTCGCGGGTGACCTCGATGACTTCGAGCCCGCGGGCCTTTGCCTCAGCAGCGACGGCCGAACCGATGAATCCGGCGGCGCCGATCACGATCAGATCCGCGGACCGGCTCACAGACGGACCTCGCCCGTTTCGCGGGCGTGAAGGAACCAGTTGGTCGTGCGCCGCAGGCCCTCTTCAAGAGGCGTGTCGCAGGACAGGCCGAGGCTCCTGAGTTTGGAGACATCAAAAATTTTATCCATCTGCCCGTCTGGTTTGGACGTATCCCAAACGATTTCGCCCTCGAAACCGGTGACTTTCTTGACGGTTTCCGCCAGTTCGCGGATCGAGATTCGGCGGCCGGCGGAGATGTTAACCGGCTCGCTCGAATCGTAGTGAGCGAGGAACCAGGGGATGGTTTTGGCGACGTCGCCGGCGTAGACGAAATCACGAGTCGGACGCCCAGTGCCGAAGGCAGTGATCGAGGGGCGCCCCGCCTCTTTGGCCTCGATGTACTTGCGAATCATCGCCGGGATTACGTGCGCCTGCTCGAGATTGAAATTGTCCCATTCGCCGTAAACGTTGCCGGGAATCAGCACGACGGAGTTGAATCCGTACTGGGTGCGATAGGCCCATGACTGGATCAGCAGCATCTTCTTCGCCACGGAATAGCCGACGCTCTCGATCTGGGGCAGGCCGTTCCACATCTGGTCTTCGCCGATCGGCGAGATGGCATTTGCGGGATAGGAGCATCCACCCATGAATGTGAGAAACTTTTTGACGCCGGCCCGCCACGCCTCGTGGAAGATGGCCGTATTCATCGCCAAGTTTTCGTAGAAATATTCCGCGGGCCGTTTCTTGTTGTCGAGGATCCCTCCGGATTTGGCGGCCATGTGGACGACGCAATCGGGCTGGATATCGCGCATCATCCGCTCGGGGACGCCGGGCTGCAACAGGTCATATTCGGCGCGAGTCGGGCAGACAAATTCCGCGTCGAAGGCGTTCTTCAGTTCGGGCAGGACATGATGGCCCAGGAATCCGTGCGCGCCGGTGACGAGGATGCGTTTGAATCGGCGGTCCTTCATCGTTGGAGACGGTTTACACGTTGGCGTACTGGTTTTTCCGAATGATCTGATAGCCGCGGATCAGCTCGGCGATTCCCCATTGCAGGGAATACCGGGGCATCCAGCCGGTGCGCTCGATCCGCTCATTGCTGACAATATAATTCCGCTGGTCAGGATCCCGGCCGATCGGCGCCTCCATGATTGTGAAGTCCGGAATCTGCTTTTTGATTTCGAGACAAAGCTCCATCTTGGATAGGTTGGCCGAGCTGAGCCCGACGTTGTAGGCTCGACCTTTCATCTGATCCCAGTGATCGATCGCATGCAGGAAGGCGTACGCGACGTCACGGATGTGGATGTAGTTGCGCTTGAAGTGCGCTTCAAAGAGTACGATGAACCGGTCGGTCAGGGCGCGGTAGGTAAAGTCATTCACGAGCAAATCAATCCGCATCCGAGGGCTGACGCCAAACACCGTGGCGAGGCGAAAGGAGATGCCGCGGCCGCTTTCGAGGACGTACTTTTCCGCCTCCACTTTCGTGATTCCGTAGAGCGATATCGGTCGGAGTGGCGAATCCTCGGTGCAATACTCGCCCGAGTTGCCGATTCCGTAACCGCTGTTCGTGTTGGGGTAGATGATTTTCTGGTCCGGGCGCGAGAGGTCCACGATCATTTTGACCGCGTCGCGGTTGATCGATTCGGCTTCCTGTGGGCGCTGCGCACAGGCTGGAGCGCCGACGAGGCATGCGAGGGGGATGATGATGTCCGCGCTGTCGACCAGTTTTTTTATCAGAGTTCGATCTCGGACGTCGCCGCGAACGATGTTGAAGTGGTCGTATGCGCAGCAGTCCAACAGCGACGCCTGGTTGTACATGAAGTTGTCAACAACCGTAACGGCGAAGCCGCGTTGCAACA